>JAZQQT010000031.1:0-4248 GCA_045629205.1 Eubacteriales bacterium | reverse complement strand
ATCAGACGTAATGTAATAATCAAAAAGTTAAAAGGATGCGGTACAAACTCACCTGAAACTGCAAAGACATTGGCAGAAGTCGGAGTGATCAATCCCGATCTTTTTTCACCTGTTACGGAGAGAATGATCAAAAAGGGAATTATTCACAGAACTGCCGAAGGGAAATATTACATCTGAGAGATAGCAGCCGATTTATCGGACTATCCCCTATCTATTATATTATCCGATATCAAAGGGGTGACCGAAACGGTCACCCCTTGTTTCTTTCTCATCTATTTCCACTGTAAACAAATGTTTTTGCTGTACTTCCGATATGCTGCTCGTCTGCATTTATTTGCTCCACCTCAATCACACATCCTGTCTCATTCATTGTGGCATTTGGAAAAGCAGATAAGATATTCTGTTTATTTATCAAACTTCCATTCTCTTTCCGGCAGTTCCTCAGCCAGGATTGCTCTGGCCTTTGCCTGGCCGTCAATAGCCGCCTGAAGGCTCTTTTTATACATATAGTTTCCGTACTTTACCATATCATACAGGAACGTTTCAGCTTTCTGATAGCAAATGAGTGCAGTCTTTGCATCCTTCTCTGTTCCAATCCCGTTCAGGAAGCATTTCGCTATACGAAGGAAAACAGGACCGGCAACTAACGGAGCCGCTTCATCTGTCATTGTGTCAAGACAGCGGGAATATATACAGAATGCCTCTTTCTCGTTTTTTTCGACATAATATCCTGCCGCATACATATCTCCTATTTTATAAAGAGAAATCAAATGGCCGTCAAAAGCGCCGAGTGCAAAGTAATGAAATGCTTTCTCATAATCGACAGGCATATTTCTGCCGTAATAATAGCAATATCCGAGATTCTCCTGTGCCTGTCTGCTTCCGTTATGAGCCGCAAGCTTATAACACTCAACCGCTTTGGAAAAATCCTGCTCAAAGCCGCGGCTACCGTCATAGTACTGTGCGCCGAGGTCGTTCATTGCATCTGCGTTACCCTTCTTAAAAGCAATTTCAAACAATTCAACGATAAAAGATCTGACAAAATCCGGAAGCGTTTTTTCTTTATCGCAGGCAAGTATCTCATTTGCTATTTCAAACGGATCTTCAGTAACACCTTCATCTTCGTCCATTATCGTTTCAAGGTAGTCCTCAAGCTCCGTAAGGTCATCTGGATTGAGCTTTTCCAATATTTTACGGCACTTACCATATAATTCGAATCCAATATTTTCATTTGTTTCAGTCATCAGTCAGTCTCCTTCTCAGGCATAAACCTGATTTATACAAGAATAAAAATTCATTAATGTATTAATTGAAATTCGCATATCGTTTTACATATATTATTATATCATATATTTTTTGAAAATCAATTATTCAATTCATTTTATATCTTTGAAAAGAACGCATTGTCGGTATATACCGACAGTTCAAATTCCAAACTGAAAGCATCTGAAAAAATCCGAACGGCTTAGCAATAAACTACCTGTTCGGATTCATCTTTTTCTTCAAATTGAATATATAGTCTGTTTTTTCGTTCTGAGCAATTTTCAACAATTCTTTGAGCAAGAGCAATCATCATGATTACCCATTTTTTCAGACATATCAGCAATAACAGCTTCGGTTTCCTTGCTCAGTTTCAATTTGCTTATATTGCCAAGTACTTCCTGATATCCGTAAAAAGCCCTATCGGATAAAAACACATTATCTCGAATCGTATCATAATCAGACTTGTTCGCGTTTGCAACTCTGAGCATACCGGTCATAAATAAGCCTCTTCTTTTGGTATACAAATCGACCTGGTCAATGTATGAATCGATCACATCATGGGAAGGAATATATTTTTCATTGTGCCCCGTCCAGAATTCTTTTAAGATGTAATCGTTGTTCTCAACTCCGACGTAATCCCATTGGAAGAATAAATTTATGTACCTGTTCTTTGCTTGCCCAGTCAGTAAAATATTATCCAGATATTGCCGTTTGATTTTAATGTCCCAATAATCATAAGCAATATACCTGTTGAAATGTGCATACGTTAATGTCATGTTGCCGATTCTGCCGACTGCATTTGCAAACAAACACAACTTATCTCTTCCAACCACGTTCTCAGCTAACCTGTAAGTAGTGGAAAAAGAATTCATTGTTTCCGGTCCCATCAAAAGTCCGTTACACGCATACGCATAACGCAGGACTTGTGATTCATCGGTCAGGTCTTTCCAATCCCATAATAATCTATATATTTCTCTTATCAATCCGCAATAATTTTTGCCGATCGACCCATCACAATCGAACCCGTCATCTTTGTTTTTGAGATAATTCAGCATCTTTTCCAGATCATCAACACCGGAATAGTTGTTTTCATCTTTCAAGTCATATATCTCCGGCGATGGCATCTGCAATAATTCTTTTATTGTCATTTTCCCGTTATTATTTAATCAATCAAATTATTTCTTACAATATCAGCGCAAACGTCTGATTTTTTTGATACCATATATAATAATGTCTTTTTCGTGTCGATTCAATATGATAATATTTCTGTATTTTCAGTTTCGCAAAAAGCTTTTAATTTATGACTTATTTTTCAGATAGTCCATAAAAGCAATATAGTCTTCCCGCATTTTTTCATCAAGCTCATCAAGTGATACCTTCCGCAAAAGCGGAGCAGGAATATGCTCATGATCCCAGAAATCCGTGTTGAAATTATGATACCTCATATCCGAGCAGTCAAGAGGTATAACATAATATTCATTTATTGTATCCGGATCTTCTTCATAGGGAACAACGCCATACCGTTCATGTTGTCCTTCAATTCCGTATCTGTATTTCACAACATCTCCGGCTTCGATGATCTTCGGGAATTCAACCTCAATATTATAGAGACAAACCGAAGTACATTCACCGCAGTCACATACTTCATTGTTTATGCAATTTTCTTTCCTGCAATTTTGAACGGCAACGGAATACAACTTCAGCGATGGCAAGAGTACGGCATCACCCAGATAATCTTCCGAAAAAGGCTCATCCTTTTCACCTGTAAAAATTTTTCTCTTTTCTATTCTGAAAATTGTTTCATCCGTAGGCTCACATTCATACTCACTGTAAAACAACGGTATCAATTTCAAAGCCGCCTCATAAGATCCGCAAACGTATCTTTCATCATAAGAATCGGGATGATCTTTGATGTGAAGTTCTAATACTACTCCTTCTGCAGATCTCTTAAATTCTTCCAGACAGATTGTTTCTCTCCTGATCAGTAATTCCGTATATTTTTTCGTCTCTCCGGAAAAATCATCTCTCAGTCTGGCAAGCAGATCAAGGCGTGTTTCATAATCAGGTGCAAAATCATATACTATTTTCAAAAGTTCGCAGTCGGTAAATATTGTTTTCCTTTCAATAATGGCTTTTCTGAGTTCTTCCGAAGGCAAAAGCCCTATAATCTCATTCTGTAATTCACAATTCATTTTTATCATTATGTCTGAAATCTATGTCCTGATATTTGTTTTTTCTTATTCTGCTTCAATGAGCGCGCCGCCGTTGCTTTCTACAGTAACGTGGAACACGCCGTTTTCATCCGGGAATATCTCCCGCTTACCTTCGGTATCACAGACAAAAATCTTTCTGAAAGACTCAAATGTGATTTCCTCATGAGAATGATTTTCATCCATAGGGTCATCTGCCGCACAAACATAGAGTGCATATTTATCGCTCTCAGACCTTGCTGTCATCTGACCGCAGACAAATTCCTTACCGTCTTTTTCCTTCACATTTCTGAATATACCTGTATCGAGCCGGTCTATGCTCTTGTCACCGAGCTTTTCCATATCCGGATGATTTTTAGCGAATCCTATGAAATAAGTTGCGGTATTACGGTACTTCATATATTCGTATGCAACAGAGCGGATATCTCTGTTTACAGTTTTGAGTTTTTCATATTGCTCCGTCTTTTCGCCGTTTTCATCCACGACCTGATTGTTCCACCAGCCTGCTGTATAGCATGCCCAGATGATATTTTCAACGCCAAATGCAAGCGCTGAATTTGCCTGAAAACGAAGCTGATTCTCCGTGATCCATTTGTCTGCACGACTCGAATTGACCTGAAGCACTATCCACATCGAACGTCCGCTGTTACGGCAGGCATTGGCTACCGTATTCAGATTTGCATAAGCAAGAGCAACGTTTATAGAATAAATATAAAAATCGTAACAGATATAATCAAGACCTATATTTTTGCAATATACGTTAATGTACTCATCG
>JAZQQT010000030.1:0-35480 GCA_045629205.1 Eubacteriales bacterium | reverse complement strand
CCATGAGCCTTTCCTTCTTTTCTGCAAATTCTGATTTATAGCGTTCATTATAGCACAATTTCGTGAACTTTTCAACCGGTTTCACTCAAAAAAGCCCTCGGCTTCCGACTGCTGACGCTTGGTGGAAAGAATGAAGTCACTCGCTTTGCTCGTTAATGAAGCGGCGGGGTTGCCGCCATGAAGACGGGCTTCGCCCTAATGAAGCGAAGTCGCCCCATTACTCTCATTCTCTCATTTCAATTTTTTCATTAGCGAAGCGTCTTCATTCTTCATTAGCCCGTAAGGGCGACTTCATTCAAAAAACGCACTTTGTCTTGGTAGACAAAAGTGCGTTTTTTGTTGGTGGAGGCGACGGGAGTTGAACCCGTGTCCGAAAAACAGTCCATGAAATTTTCTCCGGGTGCAGCCTTTTGTTTATATTCGTTTTCGGGAGACACAAGGGCAAAGCCTCAGGAAAATATAGCCGAAATTAAGCTGTTATTCCGCTCTCGGCAGGCAGTCGGTATCCCGAAGGACTAAACCGCCTGCGGATAACCGTTCTCTGCTCGTACACGCCCTTCCGAAGGCCGCAGAACTCCGACGGAGGACGGCTGCACTTAGGCAGCTACTAATTCGTTATTAGCGTTTATATTTAAAAATACAGCCTTTATAGTGGTTGCTGCGACACTACCCGCTTATCGCACTTCGCGTTCCCCGTCGAAATCCGGTACGCCCCCATGCTGCATATATTATATCATTTTATATTCTGTTTGTCAACAATGTCATATTCTGCACTTGTTTTTCTGATTTTATAAAAAATTCACTTGACTGAATAATAAAATTATAGTATAATCAACTGTAATTGTAATTTCATTATGGGGGACTATTGTTATGCCTGTTGCTGATTATCAAACCTATTGCAAAATGCTCGAAAGCGCTTATAAAAATCACTACGCTTTTCCTGCTATCAACGTTTTTTCCATTGAATCCATAAACGGTGTTCTCGAAGGACTTGCGGAAGCTAAATCCGACGGTATCATCCAGATGTCCATCGGCGGATCCGCTCACGCTTCCGGCCAGTCAATCAAAGATTCAGTTCTCGGAGCAATCACTCTCGCAAATCATATTCATCAGGTTGCCGACAGATACGGTATCTATGTTGCCATTCACACCGACCATTGCCAGTATGACAAACTTGATTCATTCCTTCTCCCGCTTCTTGCGGAAACCGAAAAGAGAAGAGCAAAAGGTCTTCCCAATCTCTTCGGAAGCCATATGTTCGACGGTTCCGCAATCCCTCACGGTGAGAATGTAAAAGTTGCGACCGAATTATTCAAACGCTGCGCCGCTGCCGACATTATTCTTGAATGTGAAGCAGGTGTAGTAGGCGGAGAAGAAGACGGCATCAATAACGAATCCGTAGGCAAAGAAAAACTTTACACCACACCCGAAGATATGTATCAGTTCGAACAGGCTCTTCGCGGAACATGTGACGGGACTTATATGCTCGCCGCAACATTCGGAAATGTTCACGGCGTTTACAAACCCGGTAATGTAAAACTCAGACCTGCCATCCTCAAGGAAGGTCAGGATTACCTTAAAGCAAGAAACGGCGAAAACGCTCATTACAATCTCGTTTTCCACGGCGGCTCCGGCTCCGAAAAATCCGATATCGAAGAAACGCTTCAGTATGGTGTCGTCAAAATGAATGTTGACACCGATACACAGTATGCTTTCTCCCGTCCGATTGCCGACCATGTATTCAAAAATTACGACGGAATTCTTAAGGTTGACGGCGAAGTCGGTGTTAAGAAAGTCTACGACCCCCGTTCTTATCTCAAAAAAGCGGAACTCGGCGTCGCAGCCCGTGTTGTAGAAGCTTGTAAAGACCTTCACAGCACCGGCAAAACAATCTGCAAATAATTGGAATAATTGCCCCCGGGCCCCAAAAAGGTCCGGGCGGTATCTTGTCTAACACCTGATTAAGAAAGGAATGCAATATCTGATTATTGCTTAATCTGAATGAGTAAACAGTACGACGATACCAGTATAACCGCATTAAAAGGCGCCGACCGCGTCAGGCTTCGCCCATCCGTAATTTTCGGCTCAGATGGGCTTGACGGATGCTGTCATTCTTTTTTTGAGATTCTTTCCAACTCGATTGATGAATTCCGCATCGGTTGCGGTAAGAAGATTATCGTAAATTATTACAAAGATAATTCCGTTGAGGTCATCGACGAGGGTCGAGGTATTCCGGTAGATTATAACGAAAAAGAAAAAGCCTACAACTGGGAACTCCTTTTCTGCGAAATGTATGCCGGCGGCAAATACGACAAGGACGAATCGGCGGCATACGAGTATTCTCTCGGGCTCAACGGTCTCGGACTCTGCGCAACGCAGTATGCTTCCGAATATATGGAGGCCGAAGTTTATACGGGCGAATACAGATATAATCTGAAATTCAGAAAAGGCAAATATGCCGCGAAATCAAAAGATAAGCAGCTTGAAAAAACTCCGGATACACACAAGAGCGGAACCAGAATCAAATGGCGCCCGGATATCGAGGTCTTTACGGACATTAAAATCCCGATCGAGTATTTCCGTGAAACGATGAAAAAACAGGCTGTCGTAAACGGCGGTCTTACTCTTATTCTTAATTATGAGTCCGAAAACGGAACCGTAAAGGAATCGTTCTATTACGAAAACGGTATAAGCGATTACCTTCAGGAAATAGCGGGCGAGGATGTTCTTACCTCTCCGGTATTGTGGAACGCCGAAAGACACGGACGCGACAGGGAAGACAAGCCCGAATACAAGGTCCTTCTCAGTGTGGCTTTCTGTTTTTCAAACAAGATAAATTTGATTGAGCATTATCATAATTCTTCATTTCTCGAACACGGCGGCTCTCCCGATAAAGCGATGCGTCTTGCCTTTGCTTCGGCAATAGACGCTTATATAAAAAATAATAACAAATATACAAAAAACGAACAAAAAATAACATTTCAGGACGTTGAAGACTGTCTGATTTTTGTGTCGAACAACCATTCCACTGTTACGTCCTACGCAAATCAGACAAAAAAGGCTATTAACAATAAATTCATTCAGGATTGTATGACTGAATTTCTCCGTCACAATCTTGAAGTCTATTTTATCGAAAACCGCAAGGAAGCCGACCGAATAGCCGAGCAGGTTCTTATCAATAAGCGCAGCCGTGAGAACGCCGAAAGAACCAGGCTTAATTTAAAGAAAAAACTTACTCAGGACATCGATATATCGAACCGTGTCGAAAAATTTGTCGATTGCCGCACAAAAGACGCAAGCCGCCGCGAATTGTATATCGTCGAGGGCGATTCCGCTATGGGATCCGTAAAACTCGCAAGAGATGCCGAGTTTCAGGCTGTAATTCCGGTTCGCGGAAAAATTCTCAACTGTCTTACGGCTGATTACAAACAGATTTTCGACAACAAAATCATTACCGATCTCATAAAAGTTCTCGGCTGCGGAGTAGAAGTGACCGGCAAAGTGAAAAGTAATGAGGCCGCATTTAATATTGATGCTCTCCGCTTCTCAAAAGTAATCATCTGCACCGATGCCGACGCCGACGGACACCATATCAGAACTCTCATATTGACTATGATCTATCGCCTTATGCCTACTCTTATCAAGGAGAATAAAGTTTTTATAGCCGAATCGCCGTTGTATGAGATTACAACAAAAGATAAAACTTACTTCGCATATACAGATAAGGAAAAAGACGGTATCGTTGCCGGATTAAAAAGCAAATATACTGTTCAGCGTTCAAAAGGTCTCGGTGAAAACGAGCCTGATATGATGAAACTTACAACGATGGCGCCCGAAACACGCCGTCTTATTGCCGTTACTCCCGAAGATGCCGAAGCTACGGCTGAATGCTTCGATATACTTATGGGTAATAACCTTGCGGGAAGAAAGACATTTATTTCGGAAAACGGATATAAATATCTTGATCTCGCCGATATTTCATAAGAGAAGGAGACCGATATGTCGGAAGAAAAATACACAAAATCCGTTCCGATTACGCAGACCATAGAGGATAATTTTATGCCTTATGCGATAAGCGTAATTATTTCAAGAGCGATTCCCGAAATAGACGGTTTCAAGCCTTCTCATCGTAAGCTTCTTTACACAATGTATAAAATGGGTTTGCTCACCGGCGCAAAAACCAAGTCTGCGAACATTGTGGGTCAAACCATGAAACTCAATCCGCACGGAGACGCGTCCATTTACGAAACGATGGTCCGTCTTGCAAGAGGACACGATGCGCTGCTCCATCCTTTTGTTGATTCAAAAGGGAACTTCGGCAAGCATTTTTCCCGCGATATGGCATATGCCGCTCCGCGTTATACCGAAGCGAAACTCGATCCTTTCTGCGCGGAGATTTTTGCCGATATAGACAAGGATGTAGTTGATTTTAACGATAACTACGACGGAACTCTTAAAGAGCCGGGATTGCTTCCTGTAACTTTTCCGAATATTCTCGTTTCTCACAATCAGGGTATTGCCGTCGGGCTCTCAAGTAATATCTGTTCCTTCAATCTTGCCGAAATTTGTCACACGGCTGCCGAACTTATACGCAATCCGGATCATGATCTGATGCTTACACTTACGGCTCCCGACTTTTCAACAGGCGGAGAGATTATATACAACGCCGAGCAGCTGCGTAAAATTTACGAAACAGGTTCCGGCAGCTTTAAGGTTCGTTCAAAGTATAAATACGATAAAAAAGAAAATATCATAGAAGTAACCGAGATTCCGTATACAACAACTTCCGAAGCGATTATCGACAGAATAGTCGAACTTGTCAAGGACGGAAAGATTCGCGAGATAAGCAATATACGTGATGAAACGGATATTAACGGTCTTAAAATCGCAATCGAACTTAAACGCGGAACAGATCCCGACAGACTGATGCAGAAACTTTTCAAATACACTCCTCTTCAGGATAGTTTTGCCTGCAATTTCAATGTCATAGTTGCGGGAACACCGAGGCTGATGGGTGTAGGTGAAATTCTTTCCGAGTGGACGGCATTCCGCTTTGAATGTATCAGACGCGGTCTTTTTTATGATATTAAGAAGAAAAAAGACAGACTTCATCTTCTTAAAGGTCTCGGTAAAATCATTCTCGATATAGATAAGGCAATAGCAATTATCCGTAACACCGACGATGATAAAGAGGTTATTCCCAATCTTATGATCGGCTTCGGAATAGACGACAAACAAGCCGAATTCGTTGCGGAGATTAAACTCCGTAACCTTAATAAAGCTTATTTACTTGACAAGATTTCGGAAACCGAAAATCTTGAAAAAGAGATTGCCGAGCTCGAAGATATCGTAAATCATCCCAAGAAAGTCAATAAGATAATAATCAATCAACTCGAAGCGATAGCAAAGAAATACGGTCAGCCCCGCCGCACCACTATCATTTACGAAGATGAAATCGAAAATTTCGGAGATGATGACGGCGTTGAAGATTATCCTGTTAATGTCTTTATCACAAAAGAGGGCTATTTCAAAAAAATCACGCCTCAGTCACTCAGAATGTCCGGAGAGCAAAAGCTGAAAGAGGGCGACGTGATTATAAATTCAATCGAAACAACAAATGCGAAAGAGGTTCTTGTATTCACGGATAAACAGCAGACTTACAAGACTCGTTTGTCAGATTTTGACGATACCAAGGCAAGCTCGTTCGGTGAGTATCTGCCCCAGAAACTTGATTTCGATGACGGCGAAAAAGTCGTGTATACCGCTGTTATCAATAACTACAGCGGATTTATGGTATTTGTATTTGCAAACGGCAAATGCGCCCGTGTTCCGCTTGATTCTTACGAAACCAAGGCGAATCGAAAAAAACTTATCAATGCTTATTCCGGAGATTCTCCGCTTGTTGCCGCTTTCTGCCTTGAAACCGAAGCAGATATACTTTTGACGGCATCCAACGAAAGATGTCTTATCGTGTCCACTTCGCAGATTTCACCGAAGGCAAGCAAGTCAACAAAGGGTATAAATGTAATGACGTTAAAGGGGAAGAACACCGTTATTTCGGCAGTTATGTATAAAACCGGAATGTTCGGTGAACCTGCGCATTACAAGGCAAAGAATATTCCGGCAGCAGGCAGTTTTATCCGTAAAGACGACGATGAGCGCCGTCAGGAAACTTTATTTTAATCACGGTGGTAAAAATGAAGAAAATCGGTTTTGACAATGATTTATATATTCAGAAACAGTCCGAACAAATTGAGAAACGTGTAAATGAGTTCGGCGGAAAACTGTATCTCGAATTCGGCGGAAAACTATTTGACGATTATCATGCGTCGCGCGTTCTTCCGGGATTCAAGCCGGACAGTAAACTGCGTATGCTTCTTAAAATGCAGGATATTGTTGAAATAGTTATAGTCATAAGTGCCGATGATATTGTAAAAAATAAGATACGCAACGATTTGGGCATCTCGTATGATGCGGATGTTCTTCGTCTTATAGACGCGTTCCGTGATTACGGACTTTATGTCGGAAGCGTATGTATCTCGCATTTTTCCGGTCAGGCTACTGCTGTGGCATTTAAGGAGAGACTCGAAAAACTCGGAATGAAAGTATTCCTTCATTATTTGATTGAAGGTTATCCGTATAATGTCTCGCATGTTGTCAGTGATGACGGACTCGGAAGGAACGAATATATAGAAACTACTCGCCCCGTTGTCGTTGTTACCGCTCCGGGACCGGGAAGCGGCAAGATAGCAACCTGTATTTCTCAGCTGTATCATGAGCATAAACGCGGGATTTCCGCAGGATATGCAAAGTTTGAGACTTTCCCGATATGGAATCTTCCCCTTAAACATCCTGTCAATCTGGCTTATGAAGCGGCAACTGCAGACCTTAACGATGTCAATATGATTGACCCTTATCATCTTGATGCTTACGGAGTTACCACCGTAAACTATAACCGTGATGTCGAGGTTTTTCCTGTTCTTAACGAAACGTTCCGCCGTATTTACGGTTCATCTCCGTATAAATCTCCTACCGATATGGGCGTAAATATGGCAGGTTACTGTATCAGCGACAACGATGTCGTTTGTCAGGCCTCAAAGGACGAAATCATTCGCAGATATTATTCCGTAATGTGTGAAAATCTCAAAGGTCATGTCGGACCGGAAGTTGTTTCCAAAGTTGAGTTGCTTCTTCGCAATGCGGAGATTTCTGCGGACAATCGTCCCGTAATATCTGCGGCGGAGAAAAAAGCGGCAGATACGGGAGCGCCTGCCTGCGCGATAGAATTATCCGACGGAAGGATTGTTACCGGGAAAACGTCCCCGCTGCTCGGACCATGCTCTGCTGCTTTACTGAATGCCGTAAAATTGATTGCGGGAATAGACGATTCCGTTTATCTTATAGAACCGTCGGTTATCGAACCGATTCAGAAACTCAAAACCGGTATACTCGGCAATCATAATCCTCGTTTGCATTCCGACGAGGTTTTGATAGCCCTTACCATAAGCGCAAATACGAGTCCAACCGCAAAAAAAGCTCTTGACTGCATCGGTCAGCTTAGAGGCTGTGAGGCTCATTCCACTGTTATTCTTCCGCAGATTGATTTCGATATATTCCGTAAACTCGGATTAAATACAACCTGCAATCCGAAATATGAAACTAAAAAGTTATATCATAAATAACTATAAATATTATGGGTATTGTTGAACTTCTTTTCCTTGCCGTCGGTCTGTCTATGGACGCATTTGCGGTCTCTGTCTGCAAAGGTTTGGCTCTTGAAAAAATAGATTTTAAAAAATGCGCCGTTTGTGGTATTTGGTTCGGTGCTTTTCAGGCGCTTATGCCGTTTATCGGATATATTCTCGGCGCCGGATTTCAGAAGTATATCGAAACGTTTTCATCATGGATCGCTTTTATTCTTCTTGCGCTTATCGGCGGTAATATGATTCGTGAAGCTTTGTCAAAAGAGGAAGAAAAGACCGACAGCGGTCTCAGTTTCAAAACGATGCTGCTCCTCGCGATTGCAACCAGTATAGACGCCCTCGCGATAGGAATATCTTTTGCCTGTGTGCCGGTCAGTCTTTTTGACGGTATTTCCGAATTGCTGAATACTCTTATAGCCGTCTGTATTATAGGTGTCACGACGTTTACGATTTCATGTGTCGGTGTAAAAATCGGTAATGTTTTCGGCGAAAAATATAAGCGTAAAGCCGAAATTGCCGGAGGCATAATTCTGATCCTTATAGGACTCAAGATAATAATCGAATATTTATTTTTTTAATCAGCGGTGAAAAATATGAGAAGAATCGTATCTGTTTTTCTTTTGTTTGTATTTGTCATATCGTGTCTGTCTGCTTGTGTAGATAGTCCCGATACTCCCGTAAAACCGGAAGATGACGAGCCGTCTCCCGAGCAGTTTGTTACCGAGGAACTCATTATGCCCGATGCCGTATGGGGCGAATCCGGAGATATCGCGGCTGAAGCTGACGTTTTACGCGGATATCTTACGGATTATTATGCTCTGCTTGCAAAATATCCGGTCAGACACATCGGCGACGCGTCTTACAAAGAGGGTGAATATGCGGTTTGGGTTCAGGAACTTCCCGAATATCAGCCATATCCGAACGAAACGGATCCCGATTATCAAAATGTCAAAGCCATATACATCTATTATCCGATGGACAAAGACCCGTCCGGTCTTTCGGACAAACAGCTTAAAGCCGAGGGCGTCGTAAGGGTATTTGCTTATATAGGTTATCCTCATGAAAAGGCTCCCGGCAAATATCCGGGAATGGTTTGTATTCACGGCGGAGATCGTTCGGCAAATCCCGATTACGTTATTGAAGCCGTAAAACACGGATTTACGGCTATTGCTCCCGATACCTGCGGACAGCACATCCCCGTTTCCGGCGTAGATGCTTCTTCAAAAGCCATATTTGATAATACCTATTTTGATTATGTTGCCCATGACGAAATCGGACATAAAGATTGCGTAAAATTCACCGATATAGATAATCCGCTTGACGAACAGTGGTTCTTCTGGGCAATCGGCGATACAGTTCTCGCAAACTCTGTGCTTCGCGCCGAAGAACATTCCGATTCCGATAAAATCGGTATAACCGGTCTTTCGTGGGGCGGTGTTATTACCGCAACTGCCGCATGCTTTGATTATCGTTATGCCTTTGCTGCTCCCGTATATCACGGATTCTATGTTGCCGAAAGTTTATTGAGTGATCTTGGGCTCGGTTCAAATAAAAAAGCGAATACTCTGTGGCAGGATGTGAGTTTACTTAAACAGTCTCCTGTTCCTATTCTGATGCTTGCAGGCGACAGCGACGCATGCTGCACGGTAAATTGCAATGTAAAAACCTACCATGATTTGCAAAACGGATATCTTGTTATCCGTCCATGGTTTGAGCACGGCGATATGGAAGCAATATCAGCGGATGAACCTTACAGATTTGGGCTTTATGCGATGGGGCTCGGCTTCGGTTTCGTGGAAGCAGAGCGTCAGCCGACAAAAGAAGACGGCAGAGAGTATTCTCTTAAACTAAACATTCCCGACGACATGAATAATGTCCGCGCAACCTTGTTCTGGGCTGAAGGTCCGATAGACGCTTCTGCAAAGTGGAATTTCAAAAATCATGATTTGGTATTCGATAAAGAAACAAATACAGTGACCGTTTCGGTCCCGGAAAACGCATATATGTATTATATTTCTTTCAGAGGTTATGACCCTGAGATACAGCGTATTAAATCCGAAGGCACACCGTATTCCTACGGAATTGTTCCGTATACCGGGCAGGGATCACCTTCGTATTGCGGCACTGTTTTTTCATCTACTGATATCGTCGTTCTCGGCGACGGCTGGATTGTTAACTGAAATAAATCTCTTTTCTGAATAATCGGAGGAAATATGAGAAAATTTATCTCGCTTATTCTGGCAGTCTCGTTTCTGATATGTTGCCTTTCGGCGTGTTCCGGGAAACCGGCAGATCCCGTTGGACCGGCGGAGGATGATCCTTCACCCGAACCTTTTGTTCCGACGGAACTGATTATGCCTGAAGTTAATTGGAATGATTCCGAAGATATCAATGCAACCGCCGATGTTTTACAGGAATATCTTACTGCGTATTATAACCGGCTTGCAAAATTTCCGGTAAGATATACGGGAGACAAATCTTATAAAGACGGGGAATATGCTGTCTGGGTTCAGGAACTTCCGGAATATCAGCCTTATCCGAATGAAAAAGATGCGGATTATTCAAATGTCAAAGCGATTTTTATTTATTATCCGATGGATAAGGATCCGTCTACTCTTTCTGATGAACAGCTTAAATCCGAAGGTGCGATAAGAGTATTTGCTTATATCGGTTACCCGAAAGAAAAGGCGCCGGGAAAATATCCGGGTATCGTTTGCGTTCATGGCGGAGGCGGACAGGCAAATCCGGATTATGTTATCGAATCCGTAAAACACGGTTTTACAGCAATCGCTTTTGATATGTATGGAAATTATATTCCCGTATACGGCGAAACTGCTTCGTCAGACGTCTTATTTGAAGATACTTATCCTGATTGCAGGAAAAAAGACGATTTCGGACACATGACCAATACCGGGTTTGAAACAATTGATGCCCCTCTTGATGAACAGTGGCTTTACTGGACGGTCGGCGATTGTGTTCTTGCCAATTCCGTTTTGCGTGCTGAAGAACACACTGCTTCCGACAAGGTAGGTATCACCGGTATTTCATGGGGCGGTCTTCTTACTTCAACGGCAGCCTGCTTCGATTATCGTCTGTCGTTTGCCGTTCCGATTTATATTGCTTTTCATATGGCCGAAAGCAAAACCGACGGTCTCGGCCTTATTACAAACGAAAAAGCTGCTGCTTTGTGGCAGGATCCCGATTTGCTTAAAAAAACTCCCGTTCCGTTTCTGATGCTTGCGGGCGATACCGACGGCTTTTCCACTGTCAACTGTAATTCCGAGACGTATCATGATTTGCAGAACGGATATCTCATTATCCGTCCGTGGTTTGAACATACTCAGTTTGATGCGATAGCTACAGACGAACCTTACAGATTCGGTCTTTTTGCAACAGGGCTCGGATACGGATTTGTCGAGGCGGAGCGTCAGCCTGCAAAAGAAGACGGCAGAGAATATACGCTGAAAATAAATATTCCCGACGATATCTTTAACGTCCGTGCCGATATCTTCTGGCGTGAGGGACCGATTACCGATTCCGAGGAAGGCTGGAATTTTAAACATCGTGATCTGTCGTTTGATAAAGAAAACAATACTGTTGCTGTGTCGGTTCCTGAAAATGCATATATGTATTATATATCTTTCCGTGGTTACGATTCTGAAATTATGCGCATAAAATCCGACGGTACGCCTTTCGATTATGTTCGGAATGTCACTGTCGGTATGGGGACGCCGTCATACTGGGGTTCTGTTTTTTCCTCAACAGATGTCGTGGTTCTCGGCAACGGTAATATCACCGAATAAAAATATATTATTGATATATTATGTAAGGAGAAAAACATGTACGAAGATCTTGTTAATGAATTTATAGCAATATACGGCGGTTCTTCATCGGATATCAGAGTATTCACCTCTCCCGGAAGAGTCAATCTGATAGGGGAACATACCGATTACAACGGCGGTTATGTTTTTCCGGCAGCCATTACACACAGTTCAACGATTTTGTTAAGGCAGACAAATGACGGAAAAATCAAGCTTGCGGCAACTGATTTGCCCGACCGTCCCGTTCTCGATATAAACAATCTCGACGGGTATCGTGATCTTAAATGGGGTAATTATCAGGCAGGAGTTGCTTTCGTTTTACAGCAGGCAGGTTACGATATTTCTTCATGTGAGATTCTTTACAACGATAATGTTCCTCTCGGCGCGGGACTTTCATCTTCCGCCGCTATAGAAGTCGTTATTGCTCTTGCTCTTGCAACCCTTTCCAATGAGAAAAAGGGAATAACCGATCCCGTCGATATGATCGAAATGGCTAAATTATCGCAGAAAGCCGAGAATATATACTGCGGAGTCAGTTGCGGCATAATGGATCAGTTCGCATCGGCAATGGGATCTGCCGACAAGGCAATTTTCCTTGATTGCAAGGACCTTTCATACCGTTATGTTCCTCTCGATTTGAAAGGATTTAAAATTGTAATAGGTAACACAAAGAAAAAACGTTCTCTTGCCGAGAGTAAATATAACGAAAGATGCGCGGAATGTGCAGAGGCTCTTGCTCAGTTAAAGCAGATGTATCCGGACGCAACTTGTCTTCGTGATGTTACCGCAGATATGTTTGAAGCGGGTAAACATCTTATCACAAACGAAGTGACCCGCAAGAGAGCCGAACATGTTATTTACGAATGTGACCGTGTTCTTAAGTCGATCGACGCTCTCGGTGCCGGTGATTTGCTCGCTTTCGGAAAACTTATGAACGCTTCTCACGATTCACTTCGCGATCTGTATGAGGTAACGGGACTCCATCTCGATACCATGGTCGATGAATCGCGCAAGGTCGAAGGCTGTATCGGCGCAAGAATGACCGGAGCCGGTTTCGGCGGCTGCACTGTCGCCATTGTTCGTGAAGATGTCGTCGATCAGTTTATCGAAACAGTCGGAAAGAATTATTCCGAAAAAACAGGTCTGACTCCGTTATTCTATGTCTCCGAGGCAGGAGACGGCGGAAGAGAACTCAAAAATGTTCTTTGACGGATATATTTTTTAAACTTTTTATTAAATGCTTGACAAAAAAAATCTGTAATGCTATAATGTTCTATAGCTGCATTTTGGAGTTGGCGAGAGGAGAACATCATGGTTTTTGACGGAAGATATCTTGATCTCCGTATTCTCACAAAGAGAGAAGATGAGACGTTTGATATCTCTCGTGACCTGGATCTTTCACCTTTTGACACCTGTTTCGACGGGGTTTGCATTAACGGCGGAATCACAAATAAAAACGGATACTTAACAGCGCGGTTTACGGTTTCGGGGAACTACGACAGTGTGTGCGACCTGTGTCTTGATCCCGTAACGCTTCATCTCGAAGCAGTGATAGATACCGTTCTTAATACTGAGGAAGCCAAAGACGATTCAATAACCATCGAAGACGGGAAAGCTGATATGTTAAAAACAGCCTATGACGCATTGCTGTTGGAAATACCGACACAGGTTGTTTGCAGCGATACGTGTAAGGGTTTATGTTATAAATGCGGTACAAACCTGAATCACAGGCAATGTAACTGCAATAATTGAGGGAGGTACTAAACGATGGGTGCTATTGCTCCGAAAAGAAGAATTTCCAAACAAAGAAAACACAAGAGACGTTCCAGCGTATGGAAGCTCGATATGCCCGGTATGGTAAAATGTTCCAACTGCGGAGAATTCTGTCTTTCTCACCGTGTTTGCAAGGCATGCGGATATTACGATGGCAAACAGGTCCTGAAAATCAAGGATGACAAGCAGGGTGCTTAATTACACCGTGTAATATTAACCTGATGAATGATGGAAACGAATAGTGAATGCAGTTCATTGTTCTTCGCCATCGTTCATTTTGTTTTTACGGAAAAAAGGAGTCTTCATGGCAAAAATTACTTCAATCGATAAACAAAGCGATTTTGCTCGTTATATTGCCGTAGGCGACAGTCTTGTGGCTGTAAACGGCATAAAGATTACCGATGTTTTCGATATAATGTATAATTTTGATACCGATTTCTTTTCTTCGTCTTCCGGTAAACCGATTCGCAGAAAGTTGTCGGTTACCGTGATTCATAATGGTGAAACAAAAACGTTTGACGGTTATTCCGCAGTCGGCGGTCTCGGTTTTGAATTTGATTCGTTTCTTATGGATGAACGTCGCAGCTGCAAAAATAAATGTTGCTTTTGTTTTATCGATCAGATGCCGAAGGGCATGCGTGAAACGTTGTATTATAAAGATGATGATTATCGTTTATCGGTTATTTACGGTAATTATGTAACTCTTACAAATGTGACGGACGACGATATTTCACGTATAGTCTCTCTTCATCTTTCTCCGCTTAATATTTCAGTGCATACAACCGATCCCGATTTGCGTGTCTGTATGATGAAAAATCCGAGAGCGGCTCTGATCAACGATCAGCTTGACGCTTTATATAAAGGCGGAATCAGAATAAAGGCACAGGTTGTTGTCTGTAAAGGAATTAATGACGGTGATGCTCTTGTTAAAACACTTACGGATCTGCAAAAATACTGTCCGCAGCTTTCAAGCGTATCTGTTGTTCCTGCTGGACTTACAAAATACCGTGACGGACTTGTCAGACTCAGTCTTTTTAACGAGATCGATGCGCTGAAAATCATTGATCTCGTATCCGGAATTGCTGAGGACTGTTACAATAAATTCGGTACTCGCGTGTTTTATGCCGCCGACGAATATTATCTCAAGGCAGGACTTCCTTTACCCGAATCGGAGTATTACGAGGCATTTGAGCAGCTCGAAAACGGTGTGGGTATGTTGGCTGAATACCGTGACGATATTAAATATGTAGTTAATAATATAGATACGGATGATATTCCGTATAACTTTTCAATTGTAACCGGGGAGGCCGCAGCTCCGTTTTTCAAATCGGTTGTTGTCCCGCTGCTTCAGACAAAACTCATAAATCTTCACTGCCGCGTCATTACTGTCCGTAATGACTATTTCGGCGACAGTATCAATGTCGCGGGATTGCTTACCGGAATCGATATCATAAAACAGACTTCCGGTTCCGATTTCGGAGATTTCCTTATTATTTCGGATGTTATGCTTCGTGACGCTGCTTTTCTTGATGATGTAACAGTCGAAGAACTGCAAAAAGAATTAAACACTCAAATACGTATCGGCGGTCAGACTGCCGAAGAATTATATAAAGCGATTACGAAAAAAGAATTTTAAAGAAAGAGGGGATAGTATATGAAGCCTATGGTTGCCGTGGTCGGAAGGCCGAACGTCGGTAAATCAACTTTTTTCAATAAGATATGCGGACAGCGACTTTCCATAGTCGAAGACACTCCGGGCATTACCCGTGACAGAATTTACGCTGATTGCGAGTGGCGCGGAAAGGTCTTTACTCTCGTTGATACCGGAGGTATCGAACCGAGGACCGATGATATTATTCTCGAACAAATGCGCGCTCAGGCGCAGATGGCTATCGAACAGGCCGACGTTGTTATTATGGTTACCGATATCACTTCCGGTGTGACCGCGACCGACAGTGAGGTCGCTCAGATGCTTCTAAAAGCGCAGAAAAAGATTATTCTTTGCGTGAATAAAGTCGACAGTCCTGGGTCTCCGCCGCCGGAAATATATGAATTTTATAATCTCGGGCTCGGGGATCCGTATCCCGTGTCTTCCGTTCACGGTCTCGGAACAGGTGATTTGCTCGATGCCATTTACGATGAACTCGAGACGATTCCTCCTGTTGAGGACGACCCCGATGCCATAAAAGTTGCGGTTATAGGTAAACCGAACGTCGGCAAATCCTCTTTGATAAATACCATTCTCGGAGAAAACCGCCTTCTTGTTTCGAATATCCCCGGAACAACACGCGATGCCGTCGATACCGTAAAGGAGAATTCGTTCGGTAAATACGTTTTTATTGATACTGCCGGAATCCGAAAAAAAAGCAAAGTTGACGATACCATCGAGCGGTATTCCGTTCTTCGTTCATATATGGCAGTCGACCGGGCCGATGTCGTTATCGTTATGATAGACGCAAATACCGGTGTTACCGAGCAGGATACGAAAATTGCCGGATTCGCCCACGAACAGGGAAAAGCGGCGATAATCGCCGTTAATAAGTGGGATGAAATTGATAAAACAGTAACCACATTGCAGGATATCGAAGAAAATGTTCGCTCCGAACTCAAATATATGCAATATGCGCCGATGATAACGATTTCTGCAAAGACGGGTCAGCGCGTTACAAAATTGTATGAGATGATAAATTCCGTTGCCGAGCAGCATTCACGCAGAATCAGCACCGGTGTTCTCAATGATGTGTTGGCAGACGCGGTCATACGTGTTCAGCCTCCGACGGATAAAGGAAAGCGTCTCAAATTGTTTTATATCACGCAGGTGTCTACAAGACCTCCGACATTCGTTATATTTGTAAACGATCTTGAGCTGTTCCATTTTTCGTATCAGCGTTATATAGAAAATCAGATTCGCGAAACGTTCGGGCTCATCGGAACGCCGATAAGGATTCTTCCTCGTCTTAAGAAGAAAGACGATATGAAGTGACAGCGGGGTGGATGATGAATTTTCAGGATTTTTTAGGGATTATAATAACCGCTGTCGTTTCATATCTTGTCGGTTCTCTTAATCTTTCGCGCTTTGTCACTAAATATATCGGCAAAACCGATATAACGAAAATAGGAAGCGGCAATGCCGGAGGAACAAATGTCGCGAGAGCGATGGGTATATGGTGGGGGATCGGAGTAATCGCATTGGAGATTCTCAAGGTCGTGTTACTCGCCTGTTTTGCCGTTTATGTTTGGCCTCGTTTTTTAACGGGAACGTTGGGTGAAGGTGAATCGTCTGTGGTTTCCGTGTTTGTCGGCTTTTTCTGTTTTCTCGGCAATCTCTTTCCGATTTGGCACGGATTTAAAGGCGGAAAAGGTGTATCGGCGTATTTTGCCATTGCTTTTCTCGTTGACTGGCGCGTATTCCTTGTATTTCTCGCCACATACCTCGTTGTCTTCATCTTGACCCGATATTCTTCCCTGAGTTCTTTGTGTGCGGTGATTTCCGTTCCTCTTATGACATTGTCATTTCGTGGCTTTTATCCTTATTTCTGGATTCCGCTTTCAATGACTGTTGTCGCCGGAATTCTTGTTTTTATCCGCCACCGGACTAATATAAAAAGACTTATATCCGGAACTGAAAACAAGCTTGATTTATCAAAGAAAAAATAGTATTTACGGCAATTCGTCAATCGGATTGCCGTTTATATATTGAATAAATAAGAAGAAAAAACGAAAATAATGTAAACGGAACAAAAAAGTTTACAAAACGCGAATATACTGAATAAAAAATGAAGACATTCTTTGAATATTTTATTTGTTGATATTCGCGGATATGTCCCGCAAAGAGGAGTAGAAATGAGTGTTATTATCGGACTTGATGTCGGTGGTTCCAATACGAAAATTATAGGTTCCGTTATTGATCAGAATAATAAAATATCTTTTATGCGTCCTCTTCAGGTCAAGGCAAATGATCCCAAAACATCCGTTTACGGTGCTTTCGGAAGATATATCAGCGAGAACGGACTCTCTATTTCCGATATCGGAAAAATACGGATAACGGGTGTCGGAGCATCGTTTGTAAAAGAGAATATATACGGTGTCTGCACCGAACATGTGGATGAATTTGACGCTCTCGGGCGGGGCGGACTTTTTCTCAGCGGGCTCGATAATGCGGTTGTTATAAGTCTCGGCACCGGAACGGCGTTCGTTAAAGCCGACAAAACCGGTAATCATCATATAGGCGGAACCGGTGTCGGAGGCGGCACCCTTATAGGTCTGTCCTCTCGTCTTTTCGATATCCGTAATTTTGATAATATAATAGCCCTTGCTTCGGAAGGCAATCTCGATAATGTCGATCTTACCGTAGGAGATATTTCAAAAAAACATATATCTTCAATGGGCGAGACCACAACTGCATCGAACTTCGGAAAAGTTGTTGATTACGCCTCAAAAAAAGACATTGCAAAAGGTCTTTTGAATATGATTTTTCAAACGGTTGGTGTTATGGCTGCTTTCGCATGTAAAATAGACGGAACACGCGATGCCGTTCTTTGCGGAAATCTTTCGCTTGTTCCCGATGTAATGGATTATTTTAATATGATAACCCGTCTGCACGATGTAACTTTCCATAAACCGGAAGACGCCGAATACGCCACTGCAATCGGCGCAACTCTTAATTGAAATGAGCGAAAGATTATGAGTATAAAAATCGTAAAAGCAACAACTCTCGATGCTGTTGAGATGGCGTATATCAAGCAGAATACATGGAAGGCGTGTTATCCTGAGATTCTTCCGCGCGATTATATTGATACCGAAACAGGGTTTGAACAGAATTATTTCAATTTTCAGAATACGATTCTTCGGTCCGTTCACAGCACATATGTTGTCAAATTCAATAATATAATTATCGGTATGCTTGAACTTTTACCGGGAACCGAGAAGGATTTGGAAGGCAATGTCTGTCAGCTTGCGTATATTTACGTTCTTCCCGATTATTGGAATAAGGGGTTCGGCAAAAGGATTTTCAGATTTATAAAAAAAACCGTTAAGGCAAAAAAATATGATACTTTGTATCTTTGGAATTTCCGTGGGAATATCAGAGCCGATTATTTCTTTACCGAATGCGGCTTTGTTACCGACGGAGTCGTGAAAAGCGTGGATATGGGAAAAGGACGTTTTGCGGAAAAATACCGTATGGTCCGCACAGATATCCAGTCGCAGCCCTGTGAAACAAAGGAAGCAGACGGTGAATGATTTGAATAATAACGAAAAAACTCCCCTTCAGAAGTTATACGACAGGATTCCTTCTTTTAAATGTATAGAAGGCTGCGTTGAATGTTGCGATAACCATATTCAATATGCAAAGGAGGAAGCCGAAAGGGTAGGTGGCTTTAATTATACCGAACGCATGTGCCCACATATGAGAAACGGCGGCTGTTCGGTTCATCCTGACCGAGCGTTTATTTGCAGGATATACGGATCGAGCGTTCTCATGCCATGTCCATACGGCTGCGGTCCCGAAAACCCTCTTTCAAAAGAAGAAACGCTTGAACTTGTCCGTGAATTTGTCAGAATAATGAACGAGCAGGACTCCGAAAAATAAAATAAGATAACATCATTTCGCGGTTCTTCGGAACCGCATTTTTTATGTTTTTTGCAGTTTGTAATTCCACTATTCAGATATAATTTAATCTAATGACTTGAAAATATGAAATTTTGATTACAAAATAATAAAAAAATAAATTATTACTCTTGACTTTTTAAAATATACGTTGTATAATGACCCGAATATTCTAAGGAGGAATATAAGAAACTATGAAAAACTTTAAGAAAATTCTTGCGCTTCTGCTGAGTTTAGTCATGGTTATCGGACTTGTTGCTGCCTGCACGCAGCCTGAAAATCCCGACAATCCCGACAATCCCGATAATCCCGACAACCCTCAGAACCCTCAGTATACTACTAAGTATACCTATCGCACATATACCACTGCTCTTGGCGATAACTGGAATCCCCATTCATGGGAAACCAACGCTGATGATGCCCTTCTCGCTTACGTTTCAATGCCGTTCTGCACAATGCAGGTTCTCGACAGCGAAAACGGTGTTTACCAGTGGATTTATGAGATGGCAACATCAATTACCGATGTCACAAAAGATCATAAATCGGATCTTGTAAAATACGGTATCGTTGCCGATGATGCGGCAGCAGCTGACATCGAAGACGGTTATGTTTTCGAAATCAAACTTAACCCCAATGCAAAATGGGAAAACGGTCAGGCTATCACTGCTGACGATTACATTTATTCAATGAAGCAATTGCTTGATCCTACTATGCTGAACTACCGCGCTAACCTGTATTATGCAGGCGAATCCGCAGTAGCCGGCGGTTTCAAGTATTACAATGCTTTGCAGAAAACAATTACCAAAGGAATTTCTCTTGACGATGCTGTTGCTTTTCTCGCAGAAGGTAAAGACGTTTACTTTGATTGCTTTGATTTTTGGGGCGTTGATGACACTTATGTAGATGCAAACGGAAACGCTGCTCCGCAGTATATTTCATTCCTTGATGACACCGTTTATGGTGAATCTGTAGGCGATGCTTTCTCCGGTGTTGATATTTGGGCTACATATGCTCCTTATTTCGATGGCTCTTATGGCACACCTGTTATTTTTGAAGATAACGCAGACTATGATGAAGACTATGCTTCAAAATACGATGATATCGTCGGATGTTACAAAGTTGACGATTACACGATTCGTTATGTAAATGCTGCTCATATTGATTATAACTATTTCCTCACATCCTGCACATCTACATGGCTTGTTTATAAAGATTACTATGAAGCAAACAAAGACACTTCAGGTTCTCTTGTTACAACAAAATATGCTTCTTCAATGGCAACAACAATGTCCTACGGACCTTACAAAATTTCTTCTCTTGAAGACGGCAAACAGATCGTATTCGTTCAGAATGAAAACTGGTATGGCTACGAAAAGAAAGAAGACGGATCTCTTTATTCCGAAACTCCTTATCTCGTAGATGGCAAAAAAGTTCAGCGTTATCAGACAGAAAAAATCGTTATTGATGTAATGAATGACGATGCTGCTAAACTCGCATTCCTAAAGGGCGACCTTGACGATTGGACACCTTCAGCAGAAGATGTTACAAATTATACTACAAGTTCTCAGTTGTATAAAGTTGATGAAACATATATGATGTCCTTCTTCTTTGACTGTAATCTTGAAGACCTCAAAGAAATGGAT
Organism: Eubacteriales bacterium; assembly: GCA_045629205.1. Lineage (GTDB taxonomy): Bacteria > Bacillota > Clostridia > Oscillospirales > UBA644 > JAZQLP01. Next base: position 14,932 of record JAZQQT010000030.1, on the reverse strand, counting down.
AACTCCAAAGGCAATAAGAATTCTGTTGTCCTTTCCAATACTAATTTCCGTAAAGCTTTCAGTTTTGCTATTGACCGTGACGAGTGGGTTACTGCTACTCAGGGTTATAAACCCGGTTACTATATTTTGAATTATCTGTATTTCTACGATGTATATAACAATCCGGATTCTATGTATAGAACAACCGATCAGGCTATGAAAGCTATCGTAAATGTTTATGGTGTTGAATACGGCGAAGGCAAAACATACGCTACTCTTGAAGATGCATATAATTCAATCAACGGTTATAATCTTACACTTGCTCAGCAACTTATGAAGACCGCTTGTGACGAACTTGTTGCCGATGGTCTTTACACCTCTGGCGAAGATATCGTTATTAAAATCGGTTATAAAAAGGGTGCTCTTGATTCCTCTGAACAGAAACAGATTGAATTGATGAATAAATACATCAATGCAGCTGTTGAAGGTTCCGGCTTCGGTAAAGTTACTCTTGAAGGTATCGATAATATTCCCGATAGATACAGTGATGTTGCTAACGGCGAATATGCTATCGGTTACGGTGCATGGGGCGGAGCAGCCTTCTATCCCTTCCGTAATTTCCAGGTTTATTGTGACCCCGATCAGTATGATATTCATGAAGCTGCATGTTGGGATCCAAAAACAGAAACCCTTACAATTACTATTGACGGCGAAGAAATTACCAGAACATGGCAGATTTGGTCACAGTGTCTTGTAGGTGACGGCGAGTTTGCAACAAAAGACTTTGATTTCAAACTTGAAGTTCTTTCACAGATGGAAGAAGCTTATCTCCAGAAATACTATCGTATTCCTCTTGCAACTTCCACATCTTGCTCAATGCTTTCTTACAAACTCAATTACTACACCGAAGAATACAATATTATGTATGGTTTCGGCGGACTTGAGCTTATGACATACAACTATACAGATGCTGAATGGGCTGATTATCTTGCAAACAATACATTAACATATTGATTGCTGCAGAAGATAATTGTAAGTGAATAATTAAGTTGGCAGAGAGTCGACTCTCTGCCAACTTTTAACTGATTATAAACGGGCTTCTGAATATATCACCGTATGTTACGCAGGTATATTCAAAAATCCGTAAATGAGGAGAGTGTCAAAATGGCGAAGTATGTGGTTAAAAGACTTTTACTGATGTTGCTTACTTTCTTTGTTATAATGACAATGTGCTTTATGCTTATACGTCTTTTACCGAGAGAGTTGCCTCAGGATAAAGTTCTTGCAAATTTGATAAAATCAAGGTGGGAAGCTCTTGGCTACGATAAACCTTTATTGGTTCAATATGGTATTTATCTTAAAGGTATCGTAACAGAGTGGGATTTCGGAACATCGTGGTATATTCAGAAAAATATTCCGGCATGGGATGTTCTTGTTGATAAACTCCTTCCTACAGTGATTGTAAATGTATATTCTCTTCTTTTTGCAACTCCGGTAGGTATTCTTCTCGGAGTTTATGCGGCAATCAAAAAGAACAAATGGCAGGATTCATTTATCAGCACTCTTGTAATGGTATTCATTTCGGTTCCGTCATATGTCTATGCTTTCCTCGTTCAGTATTTTCTGTATTTTAAACTCGGATGGTTGCCGTTGGTTGTGTCATCTCTTGCAGATGCCGGCGGCTCGTGGTTTTCTTGGAAAATGTTCGTAAGCATGATTAATCCCATCCTGGCGCTCTCTTTCGGCGAAATCGCCGGACTTTGCCGTTTTACACGCGCAGAACTGACCGAAACACTGACTTCGGAATATATGCTTCTTGCTCGCACTAAGGGCCTTACGAGAGCCCAGGCAACAACGCGTCATGCTCTTAAAAATGCCATGGTTCCGATTTTGCCTATGGTTTTATCTTCTCTTATAGGTATTCTCGGCGGATCCATGATCATAGAACAGATATTCTCGATTCCCGGTGTAGGACGTCTTTATATTCAGTCTATCAGTCTTTTGGATTATGACGTTTTCATGATGGATTGTGTTTTCTATACATTTATCGGCCTTCTTTCCGGTATTGTTGTTGATATAAGTTACGGATTCATTGATCCGAGAATCAGAATGGGAGAAAAATAAAATGAGCACGAAGAATTTTGATATAAATTCGGTTTCTCCCGATAAATTTGCTTTTGTTCAGCTTAACGATAAAATTACCGATAAAAAATTTGACGATAAGCCGATCGGGTATCTAAAGGATGCATGGCTTCGTTTCAAAAAAAACAAGGCTTCCGTTATAGCAACCGTAATTATAATAATTATTGTCCTTTTTGCTTTCCTTACTCCGATTTTTACAACGAAATACGATGCAACTTTTATGGATCCGTATTATGCTAAAAAAGCACCCAGAAATCTGGCGCTTTCAAAGTTGGGAATATGTAACGGCGGTAAGAGTAAAGTTCTTTCCGAAGTCGACCTTATTCATAAACTCGCAAAAGGCATAGGCGCTATGTATATTGATGGCGCAGATGTCGTATCTATCGGGGATTCAATGGAAAATAAATATCAGCCGATACTCTCAATAGGTGATACTATTACTTCTCTGAATCCCAAAAAAGAGACTGTATATTCCTTTGAAACAACATACGACGAGTATCTTGATTTTGGATTTCTTTTTAAGAGTATTCAGCAGTCGGAATACAATGCTATTATTGCATGGCAGCAGGAAACAGGAATTCAGGTTCTTTTTCCGCTTCTTGATACAAACAGTGGCTATCAGTTCGATCCGGGTGATTACACAATCGCCAACTGGTGGTATAAAACATCCGGTAAAGGTGTGCCCGTAACTGTTAATAACGGAAAAGCAAAAACATTATCTTATTCCGAAGATTTGGTACTCGAAGACAATTATTTGCGTGATGCCAACGGAAATTGCGTTTACTATCAGTATACCGGAGGCGGTGACACTGATACTGCTCAGTATAAAGTCCGTATTCTTTATTATAATTACTATTTATTTAAAAACGGCTTTGAACCGGAATACATTCTCGGAACAGACAGTCAGGGATATGATCTTTCACTCCGTATGGCAGACGGTATTAAACTCAGTTTGCTTGTTGCTGTATGCGTTTCGGCAATCAACCTTGTTCTCGGTGCTTTATACGGTGCCATAGAAGGTTACTACGGCGGAGTCGCAGACCTTATTATGGAACGTGTTTCCGATATCCTTTCAAGTGTTCCGTTCATTATTGTCGCAACCTTGTTCCAACAGCATTTTGCAAAAAAACTCGGTCCTGTTGTTTGTTTGTTGTTTGCTTATGTTCTTACCGGGTGGATAGGCACTGCCTATCGTGTCAGAACTCAGTTCTACAGATTCAAGAATTCCGAATATGTAATGGCAGCAAGAACTCTCGGTGCACGCGACAGCAGAATAATTTGGAAACATATTTTTCCGAACTCATTGGGAACAATTATCACATCATGTGCTCTCGTTATTCCGGGCGTTATCAATTCTGAGAGTATGCTTAGTTATCTCGGCATCGTTAAACTCGGAACATCAACGACCACATCACTCGGAACTTTACTTTCGGATGCAAGCGCAATATGGACGAACTATCCTCATTTGATGATTTATCCGGCACTTGTGCTTTCGTTGCTTATGATTTGTTTCAACCTGTTCGGTAACGGCCTCAGAGATGCGTTCAATCCTTCTTTACGCGGAGTGGAGGAATAGTATGGATAAGATTCTTGAAGTTAAAAATCTCCAGATTTCATTCAGAACGAACGGTGGTATTGTTCGTGCAGTCCGTGATGTTTCATTTGATTTGGAACGCGGTAAAACTCTTGCAATAGTAGGGGAATCCGGTTCGGGAAAATCGGTCACATCAAAAGCTATTCTCGGTATTCTTGCCGGTAATTCTATCGTTGAGGGTGGAGAAATCCTTTATGACGGTAGTGATTTGCTCAAGATTTCCGAAGATGATATGTATAAGATTCGCGGCGATAAAATTGCGATGATTTTTCAGGATCCGTTGTCTTCGCTCAATCCGATTGTAAAAATCGGTAAGCAGATTACTGAGGCTATGGTCCTTAAAAATAAAGCTTCCCGTAAAGAAGCACGTAAAGACTTCAACAGGTTAATTAAAATTCTTAATGAAAATATAAAATTGGCTGAACCTGATAAGACAGCCGAAATCGATAAACTTACAAAGATATTTAATGACTTCTGTATTGAGGCTAATAAACTTGAAACAGAATATAATGAGGAATATAATCAGGTTTTCGACCTTAATGCTGCGATTGAAGATTTTCTTTTCATGGTTGAAAAGAAACAAAAACTTGATCGTAAAATGATGATCAGAGATTTCATTACAAAACTCGGTAATGTAAAAAATGAATATCTGATTTACGGTATCGAGAACGAAATCAAAGATGTTTCTTCAAGATTAAAATTCGAAAATTCTGCATATAAACAGAATATCAATGATGTCAGCGAACCGCTTCCGGATGGACTTGAAGCTGCTCTTCACGACACTGAAAATCTTTTAAATCAGATGATGAACAGTCCTCGTCCGGATTTTTTCCGGATGGGTTACTGTAAACTGGCAGGACAGAATATTCGCCCTGATGGCAGAACAATAGATGAACTTAACAAAACGGCTCTTGAGTATCTTAACGAAAACTTTATGAACGATTTTATTGTTCATTCTCAAAACGGTATTCGTTACTCAACAGAAACTGCGCTCATCGTCAAGAAGGATATTCTTGCCGATTTTGATGATGCGATTTCGTTCTATTCCGGAGACTTTACACGTAAGGAAGCTCTTGATTTGTGTGCACGCTTATCTGATAAGGTCCAGAAATCCATAGACCGTCTTGAGTTTATAAAAGACAGCACTGCATACACATTCCGCAGTAGTTTGACTGCCGCCATCGAAAGATATTTCCTTGTATGCAAAACCAATCCCAAAGAAGAGGAACGTTTTGCTAAACAGACAGCAAAGAGAGATGCTCTTATTGCAAAAGGGAAAAAGGTTGACTGGAAAGTCATTCCGAAAGTCGTTTATGATCTCGATGACTTAAAAGGTGATATCGCAGCTATTATCAATCGCCTCAAAGACAAATATACTGGTTATATTTCGTCATCGTCTGAAATTGATTATTCTCAGCGAACTGTTGATTTGATAAATTACTTTAAAGAAAAAGCTTCTCAGGTAGTTTATAAGGTCACCAAGAGTATGGCTCGTGAAAAAGCCATAAAACTCATGGAGGAAGTCGGTATAAGTGATCCGAGAACTCGTTATAATCAATATCCGTTTGAATTCTCCGGCGGTATGCGCCAGCGTATTGTAATCGCAATTGCACTTTCGGCAAACCCGGATATTTTGATATGCGATGAGCCTACGACAGCTCTTGATGTTACGATTCAATCGCAGATTCTCGAACTTATTAATGACTTGAAAGTTAAAAGAAACCTTTCTGTTATATTTATTACTCATGACCTCGGCGTTGTCGCTAATATGGCAGATACCATCGGCGTTATGTATGCCGGAAAAATAGTTGAATACGGAACTGCAGACGATATTTTTTATGATCCTCGTCATCCGTATACGTGGGCTCTTTTGTCTTCAATGCCTGATCTTGATACAAAAGAAAAACTCGATGCGATTCCGGGAACACCTCCGGATATGATTTATCCTCCGGTAGGTGATGCGTTTGCGGCAAGAAATAAATATGCGATGCAAATTGATTTCGAAATGCAGCCGCCGATGTTCAAGATATCCGAGACCCATTATGCTGCCACTTGGCTTCTTCATCCGAATGCTCCAAAAGTTGAGATCCCGAAGGTCATCACCGACCGTATTGAACGAATGAAATTAAAAGACGGAGGTGCAGAGTGATGAATGAAATAAAAAAGGGTGATGTTCTTCTTCATGTTGAGCATCTTTGTCAGTATTTCGGCTCAAACAAGGCTGTTGACGATGTCAGTTTTGATATAAAAAAAGGTGAAGTATTCGGGCTTGTCGGTGAGTCAGGCTGCGGTAAAACCACAACAGGACGTTCTATAATCAAGATATATGATATTACTTCCGGCAGTATTTATTTTAAAGGACAGCGTATTTGTGCGGGAACAAAATCATATACTGATGCTATTATTAATGCGAAAAAGGCCGCAAAGGAAGAAATCATCGGCTTGAAAAAACAAATCGACGAAAATCCATCAAAGAAAGATGAAATCAAAGCAAAAATCGCCGAAAAAAAAGTTGCTCTTGCAGAAACGATTGCTGTTAATAAAGCGGAAATAAAAAAAGCAAAACACGACCATAAATATTCCGATAAAGAATATGCAGATACGCTTGTTGCTTCTGTAAAAGACGAGTATGCAAAAAAACTTGAAGGCGCTTCTGCCGAAGAAAAGAAGACGCTTTTTAAGGATTACAAAGATAATCTCAGAATTGCTCGTAAAACACGCCTGATTACTCAGATTCAGATGATATTTCAGGATCCGATTGCGTCTCTTGATCCGCGTATGACCGTTCGTGAAATTATTTCCGAAGGTCTTGTTATTAACGGTGTTAAGAATAATGAAGTTATCGACAAGAAAGTTTTTGATATTCTCGAAACAGTCGGTCTTGTCAGAGAACATGCAGGACGTTATCCTCACGAGTTTTCGGGTGGACAAAAGCAGCGTATCGGCGTTGCGCGTTCGGTAATCATGAATCCCGACCTTATTATTGCCGATGAACCTGTTTCCGCTCTCGATGTTTCCATTCAGGCTCAGGTTATTAATTTACTTAATGATTTGAGAGAGCAACTCGGATTGACGATTATGTTTATTGCACATGACCTTTCCGTAGTAAAATATTTTTCTGACAGAATCGGTGTTATGTATTACGGAAAAATGGTTGAGCTTGCCGACTCGGACGAACTGTTTGCTCATCCTATGCATCCTTATACAAAATCTCTTCTTTCGGCAATTCCTTTACCGGATCCGCACAGCGAAAAGAAGCGCAAACGTATAGTTTACAATCCGCTTGCGGAACATGATTATACTGTTAATAAACCCTCTCTCAGAGAAATTCGCCCTGGTCATTTTGTCTCGTGTAATAATGAGGAAGAGGAACGCTATCGTTCGGAATTAACTAATGAAGCAAAATAAATGGCTTTCGTATTTGCTTAAATACGGTTGTTCGGTTCTTGTTGGTGTTTTTCTTGTTTGGTTGGCATTGGATCAGCGTGACTTTTCGCTTGATATGCCGGCGATGCAAAAATATTTATGTATTTGCGATGCCTTTACTATTTCGGGACTTTTTATCACTCTTATAGGTGTCCTTGTTTGGATATCTGCGGAAGGTGGGCTCGACGGAATTTCTTTCTTGCTTTTAAACCTGTTCAAAAGGCTTATTCCCGGCGGTAGGGGAAACACGGATGAAAAATATGCAGATTATATTGTTCGAAAATCAAAAAATCGTATAAAAGGTTATGGCTTTCTGTTTATTGTTGGTGGTGTATTTTTGTCGGTTGCTATTATATATCTGATCTTATTCTTTCGCGTTTATACACCGTCTGTTCCTGAATAATATTAAAATTAATTCCCGCATTGTGATCGCAATGCGGGAATTCTATAATGATATTTGTTAAATCACTCTGATAATGTCCGTGATCAGTTTTGCGAAATCTTCTTTTATTTTATTGCTTGTTTCTGTAACTTCTTCATGACTCAACGGCGTGTCGAGAATACCTGCCGCCATATTAGTCATGCACGATATCCCTAAGACTTTTATACCGCAGTGTTTCGCGGCAATGACTTCGGGAACTGTGCTCATTCCCACTGCATCCGCGCCGAGAATCCGGGCCATTCTGATTTCCGCAGGCGTTTCATAGGAAGGACCGCTGAACCACATATAAACTCCGTCGTTAAGTTTTATTCCTGCAGAGTCGGCGCATTTATGCGCGATTTCGGCAAGTCTCTTGTCGTATACCGCAGACATATCTGGAAAGCGTGTTCCGAATCTGTCGTCATTTGCTCCGATGAGGGGATTGAACCCGCTGTAGTTTATATGGTCTGTTATTAGCATCAGGTCCCCCGGATTATATGATTTATTTACCGCTCCGGCGGCATTTGTGACTATTAGAGTTTTTATTTCCAAAAGTTTCATTATTCTTATCGGCATAATGATATCTTCGGCTGAATATCCTTCGTAGTAATGAAATCTGCCTCGCATCATACTGATTTTTTTGCCGTTGATTATACCGCTGACCCATTCACTTTTATGCCCTGGTGCAGTCGCGACCGGAAAATCGGGAATATCTTCGTATAACAGCGTTTGCGCGTTGTCGGGAATAATGCTGTCGGCGAGTCCCGAGCCAAGAATAAGTCCTATGTCTGAGTCTCCGCATTTATTTCTTATAAAATCGGCAGCTGTTTTTATTCTGTCTTTCATGTTATCCGCCTTTCGTTTTTTATATTAAATCACAAAACATATCTTCGGTCAAGATGTAACGGAAATCATTTATTATAATTATATTCAAAAACATGTTGACTTTTATTTTTTTTTATGTTATATTTAAAATAGAATGCGGATTTGGATTCCGCCAAGTATTTTTGAAAGGAAAAACAATATGAAAAAAATCATCAGAATTCTATCAATCGTTATGGCTGTTGTTATGGCTGCCGGAATTCTTGCCGGTTGTAACGCAAACAACTTTACCATCGACGAAGTTATTGATGCCGGTGAAGGCCAGCAGCGTTGGCTCCGCCATCCGCAGAGTCCCAATCTTGTCATCAACCCCGAAGCTTTAAACGGCGCAGAGTATCAGAATGCAGACAAGAACCTTGCTCTGTCATTAGGTATCGAAAAAGACGGTAATCTCATCGCAACGATTCCCAATGCTCTCTTTATTCTCGAATCCAAAACCGCAAACGGTATGATGGCAGAAACTATTGATCGCTTTGAATACGATGGTGATCATGCATGCAGAGGCTTGACAGGGCTTGTTATGAATGCAAGCACAGGAACCAATATGATTGGTGAGACAGGTGACAGTGATGTCACAATTTCTTCTATGGGAAATGTGATATTGGATAGAACAGTCTCCTATTATCTTGTTCTTTCCGTCACAAGTCTTGAAGGATTTGAATATACATCCGGTGAAGGCGATGAGGCTGAAGAAGTCACTCAGGTTCCGAAAGTAGAAATAAAAATCCAATTAAATAGTACAGCAAATACATTTACCGTCGCTTCAATTGCTGAACCTGGTACTTATGTATATGATCTTTCTCCATATTGTTCTCAAATTGAAACCGATAATCCTACATTAAAGTGCATTTATAAAATTGTTCTTTCTTCTCATTCCAAGTTTGAAATCAGCAATTATCAACTTTGCACTTTCCCCGCTGGCGCTGTAGAATCAACCGGCGAAATGAAAACAGAATTCGGCCTTGCATATCTAAAATCTACGCAGAGTTATCCTAATCAAACATCTATCGAAGTTAAAGATCTTCTTATTGCAGACAGTGCTTCCAGACTTATAACATGTACGTCAGACGGCGTTCTTGTTATCGGCGGCGAATTCCAAGGAACTCCTACATATGATGCAAAAAATAACATGTTCAATGTTGACTGCGGATCGTATAAGTATCAGGTTGCTCCCAAGAGAAAGGGTGTAATTACATATTATTCTTCTTACGAGGATTTACTTAACGGAGTCGGCGGATTTACCGAGATTTCAAGTTCTGCAAAATTCTGGTCTATGACTGTTTCCGATCTTCATAAAGACGATTTCTTCGCTGTAGCAGTTTCCGCATCAGCAGAAAAATCTTTCGAAGAACTTACCGAAAAATCAAAGAATGCAACATCAAATACTACTGTTCTCGGCAAACTTGATAGAGCTGAAGAATGGTGGAATCAGTATATTGCAGCATACGATGTTTCCGATTATATCGAGAATAAACCCCAGTAAAACGAATATATTATCAAATCGGGAACCGCTTTTGCGGTTCCCGATTATTGTCTTTTTGTTAATAAAGAAAGAGCCGGCATTACCGGCTCTTATAACATGATAGGGAATATGAAATCAGTCTCTGAGGAGAGGATGTTTTTCACATAGATTCAAAACCGTCTGAAGTGTTTGTTCTTTATTTATGTCTGCTGCTGTATCGGCGATACATTTTGCGATGATCTTCATATCATCTTCTTTAAAGCCTCTTGATGTAACGGCAGGAGTGCCGAGTCTTACGCCGCTTGTGATAAACGGGGTCTCAGGATCAAAGGGAATAGCGTTTTTATTAGCTGTGATTCTAACTTCATCAAGGCGCTTTTCAAGGTCCTTACCTGTTATGCCTTTTGAACGAAGGTCAAGAAGCATAAGATGGTTGTCGGTTCCTCCGGAAACAAGGTCAAAGCCTTCCTTTACAAGTCCGTCTGCCAATGCGGCAGCATTTCGAACGATTTGCTGCTGATATTCTTTAAACTCGGGCTTTAACGCTTCGCCGAAGCATACGGCTTTTCCTGCGATAATGTGCATAAGCGGACCGCCCTGTGTCCCGGGAAAAATTGCCTTGTCTATTGCTTTTGCGTATTGCTCTTTGCAGAGAATCATACCGCCTCTCGGACCGCGTAATGTCTTGTGTGTGGTTGTTGTGACAATATCGGCGTAGGGGACAGGAGAGGGATGCAGTCCTGCTGCGACGAGACCTGCAATATGCGCCATATCAACCATAAGCAGTGCGCCTACGGAATGCGCAATATCCGCGACACGTTTGAAATCGATTATTCTTGGATATGCCGATGCACCGGCAACAATAATCTTCGGTTTATGCTCTTCGGCAAGGCGCTGAACTTCATCGTAATCTATTCGGCAGTCTTCTTTTCGAACACCGTAAGGAACGATGTTGAAATATGATCCGGACATATTAACCGGAGATCCGTGCGTCAGGTGACCGCCGTGGGCAAGATTCATTCCGAGAATTGTGTCGCCGGGTTTAAGGAATGCAAAGTAAACAGCAGTATTTGCCTGTGCTCCGGAGTGTGGCTGAACATTTGCGTGTTCCGCACCGAAAAGACGTTTTGCTCTGTCGCGGGCGATATCTTCAACTATATCGACGCATTCACATCCGCCGTAATAACGCTTTCCGGGATATCCTTCGGCATATTTATTAGTAAGAATACTTCCCATTGCAGCCATTACTGCTTTTGAAACGATATTTTCGGAAGCAATCAGCTCTATGTTGTGCTCCTGACGGAATAACTCTTTTTCCATGGCTTCTGCAACTGCCGGATCAAACCTTTTTATGTAATCGATGTTTTCCATTTTTATTCCTCCGTGTTTTCCCAAAGATTATATAGGAATTCTATCATTTATTATCGTTAATGTAAAGTGGTTTATTGAACTAAAATTTGTTTTTTATAGAACAGTGATTAAAAAAAATATAAATTTTTTCAAAATGAAGAATTTTGGTGTTGCATTTACATAATATATATGATATAATTGCAATAATAAAAGGCTGTAAGTTGTCTTTATTACTTATTATTTCATGCACAAATGTGCATAACGGAGGAATTTATGAAGAAAATTCTCAAAGTATTCGCCTTGCTTCTTTCTTTTGTTATGGTTGCAGGGTTGTTTGCTTGCGACAAATCAATCTCAAATAATTTTACGATTGCCGATTTAGTCGATGCGTCTGAAAATCAGCAGCGTTGGCTTGCCGATCCCGAATCCAAACTTGTAGTAAATCCCGCAGCAAAAGACGGAACGTCAGTTATCGGAGCAAACGGAGATCTAGCAGTTTCTCTTGCATCCGGTGCGAATACCGTTAATGATATTTTATTCTTCCTTGAACCTTCTTGGGCAAACGGAGGAAATTCCACTGATTATCTTTGCAGATTCTACTATACAGGCGATAAGGCTGTTCGCGGTCTTACTACATGTCAGAATCCTGTTTTGGAAGAAACAAAAATTTCCACAGATGTTCCTGAGGATAACAGTGCTTCCCTTTCTTGCGCGGATAGAATTTCAATCGATTTAGCCAATGATAACTTTCTTGTTATTAAAGTGGATGATCTTTCTGTTGTTACCGAAGGTTGCTATGCTTCCGTTAGTGTTCTTTTAAGAATAGGAACCAAAGATATAACAGTTGATAATATTGTTAAACCCGGCGTTTATGTGTATAATATGAATGATATTTATAAGGATTCAGAGTTGTTTGATGAAACCGCAACGACAGTTGATAAGATTTATATTAAATATACTCTTTCAAAAGGAAGTCACTTCGTAATCAGCGATTATTACGCAGTTGCTATTGATGTTGAAAACTGTAAAGGTACAACCCCCGTTGTATCTGAATTCGGCGGATTCTATATCAAATCAACTCAGTCTTTCCCCAACGGAACTGTTCTTGAAGTAACAGATTCCATTATGGGTAACAGTCTTTCCAGAAGCGTTGTCTGCACAAAGAGCGGCTCTGTCGCAGTTGCAGGCGCGATCAACGGAACGGCAACATATGATGCCGAAGAAAACGTTATTAATGTTGACTGCGGCAGTTATAAATATCAGGTAGATGCTCGTCGTCACAGAGATATCTCTTATTTCGACAGCTATGAAGATCTCATTGCAAATGCAAATGCTAAATCAGCTCCTTCGTCAAGCACTAAATATTGGGCTATGGCATTTGATATGATCGTTGAATCCAATGCTTTCTGTGTTTCCGCAACAATATCCGATACGGCTTCCTTCGCTGAAATGGCTGCATCCAATGATATTGCTTCCGCTACTTCGCAGGTAAAGAAATACCTCAAGACCGGTGCTGACAGATGGAACTCTTTCATCGCTTCTAACGATGTCTCCGGTTATTTCCAGAATATTCCTTCCGGAAAATAAGTGAAACGTAGATTTACGCTTCTCTGTATAATTGTAATAATATTTGTTTTGTCTGCCACCTCGTGTAATATTGCAACCTCACCGATAACCTATGATTTTTTCGCAATGGATACGGTTTGTTCCGTTACTGCTTATGACGGAATGATTTCGGAGGATGCCATCAGTGAGATGGCAGATATTTTTTCAGATGAAGCAACTTCTCAAATAACGGCGCAAACAGGCAAAAATCGTATATTTGCAAACAAAGCCGGTGATACAGTTCTTTTTGATGATTGTGTCTCAGCCGTATTGACAGCTGCCGAGCTGGTTCGCGAATACACCGACGGCGCCTTTGATTTGCGCATTGCTCCCTTGACGGAGCTATGGAATATCCCTTCGGCAGAAGAACCTCCTTCTGCTGATGATGTTTCTGCAGCGCTGTCACTTATAAATAATTCGGAAATTTTTGCAGATAAATCATCGGTTTCGTTTTCTTCTGAAGGAGAGGGAATTGATGTCGGCGCAATTTGCAAAGGCTATCTTGCTTCAGTTATGTTTGACGGATTCAAAAAAGCCGGATATAATGGATTATTGATAAATCTTGGCGGGAATATTACTCTTGTAGGTGATAAAAACGGAGAACCTTTTATAATTGGTATAAAAAAGCCATACGGAAATTCCGCTTTTTGTTCTCTTAAGGTTTCCGACTGTTCCGTAGTAACGTCCGGCGGTTATGAAAGATATTTTGAATACAATGGCATAAAATATCATCATATTCTTGATCCGAGAACCGGATATCCTGCTGATTCATGTCTTCAGAGTGTAACAGTGGTTTGCAAAAACCATGCTATGGCTGATATATTAAGCACGGCCTGCTTTGTCGTAGGATTAGAGGATTCAATCGATCTGCTAAATCATTTTCGTGATGATTACGGGATTTTAGGTTGTGTCTTTCTTTCGGAAAACAATACCGTAACTGTTTACGGAGATATTTCGGAAAGTTTTGAGTTACTGAGCGGGGGATATACCGTTGAATACAGATAAAAAAATAAATTCCGCTCTGTCCTTTCGAATATGGGATTTGATTCTTATATGTGTTTTATTCGGCATTTCCTTTGCCGCTCTTCTTTTATTTATTAAGCCTTCCGAAGGCGAGACCGTAGTTATTTCCCAGTATGGAACGGTCCTCGAATACAGTCTGGATACCAACACGTCAGTTCAGCTTGACGGTGGAACTGTTCGGATTATGGACGGTGAGGTCTGGATGACGGATGCCGAGTGTCGTGATAAGATTTGTGAAAATTTCGGTCGAATCAGTAATGCCGGTGAATCCATCGTGTGTGTCCCGAACCAAATCGTTATCAGAATAAAGGGCGAAAGCGGGGTGGATGGCATTGCCGGATAAAGCCCCTCGTTTCACAGCAAAAAAAATAACTCTATACGCTGTTCTTCTTGCTGTTTCATTGATTTTATCATATATAGAATCATTATTTTTCAATTCTGTTTCTTTACCGGGAATCAAACTGGGTTTATCGAATATTTCGCTTCTTGCTGTCGTATATTTGTCAGATCCGATTATTGCGTTTATTTTCGGTATTCTCAAGTGCGTTGTTTCTTTATTGTTCACCGGCCGTTTGTCTTCACTGCTTTTTTCCATGGCGGGAGTTTTATTCGCAACCTGCGCTATGGTCATCTTGTCAAAAATAAAATTTTTTTCTGTTTTCGGAGTAAGTGCCTGCGGATCTGTTTTTCATGTTTGGGGGCAGCTTTTCGCCGCTTCAATGTATTTCGGCACATTATCGTTTCTTGCCTATATGCCGTTGCTGACGGTCTTGGCAATTGTAAATGGTCTTTTAATTGCTTTGCCTGTGCTTGCTCTTTTTAAATCGTCGGCTTTTACATCTTTATGGGAAGGGTGATACCTTATTATGAATTTGTTTGATTATATTGTTTCGTCTTTTAAGGACATTACGTTTATAGATATCATAGATATGCTTGTGGTTTCTTTTTTTGTGTATGTTCTTATACGTTTTCTTAAAGAAACAAGAGCTGCGCAGTTTATTAAAGGTATCATTGTCGTGATTATTCTCTGGCAGGCTGCCGGAGTTCT
>JAZQQT010000029.1:0-10553 GCA_045629205.1 Eubacteriales bacterium | reverse complement strand
CCTGCTGTTCTTCGGGATCCTTCCGCGGCTCGGGTTCTTTTTCGGTATTGCATGCCGAGAAAAGACAAGCCGTCATAGCAAAAATGAGAAACAAAGCGATAAACCGTTTCATAATGCAAACTCCTTTTTTTGTTTTTCGGATTGATAATATCATATTTCAAACAAAAATGCAATAAAAACGGCAGAGAATAATCTCTGCCGTCAACTTTGTTTTGTTATTTTTGAATTCCTATCAGGCTGTAATCCCACTTTTCAAATCCGATGATGTCTCTGTAAACTCTCGAATCCTCTTTAAGGAAGAAGTTTCCGTTTGCGGGATCGACGAATACATCGTTGAGACCGTCGGTGTATTCCGTATAACTTTCGATATGCGCAAGAGCGTATGCCGAGTTGTCGATGATGTCAACGGCTTTTCCTACAGGCGGTTTGTAATCCCCGTAATAAACGATATTGTTGTAAAATGCGGCGTATGACTGGGGACCCGGAGAATCGAGGATATCCGATGTGATGCCTTTCAGATCCTCAAGCTCTTCGGTGGTCCTCATTTCGAGAACGCTTAGATATTCCGGCTGCATGTATTTCCATCGGAGGGAAAGATAGTTTTCCTTAACGTTCCATTTCCAAAGCAAACCTTCGGGATAACTTGTTACAGTGGGATACCATCCGTATCCGCGTCCGTCGAGGTAGATATTTCCGGATCTGACCATTATATTGTTGTAGACCTCAAGGTGCTTGCCTCCTCCGAGGCAGAATGCGGGACCGCCGACGTTTACGATGATGTTACCGTAACATTTTATCTTGGCGATCTGGTCGTCGAGGTATATGCCTCCGGCAATGGTATTTATATCGTGAATATAGTTGTATCTTACTTCGGAGTTGCCCCAGTCCCATCTTCTGCCGGCATAGATCGCTCCGGCATCTTCTGTTTCGGTGCAGACATTATATATGTGATTGTATTCTATGACTGTAAAACCGCTGTTGAAGGCGATGGCTTCGTGCGGCGAATTATACATTTCGTTATGAGAAATAACAAATCCGAATCCGTCCGCCGTGACGGCGGCATTGTAAACGGTATATACCTGCGACCAATCGTGAAATCTGTTGTTCGTGACGACCGTTCGCGCATAGATCTGATTCGGGATGTCACCGCCCGAAACGTAAACGCCTCCGCCGCCGAGATCGTAAAATTCGTTGTCTTTGACGGTGTTGTGAGAACCGACAAGATAAACGGGGTAGTATGCAGCGCATCTGAAAATGCAGTTGCTGACGGTGATATGATCGGAATTCTGAGAATATTCGGATGAAACGGCATTGTAACGCAGATTTTCAAAGGTAAAGCCTTCAAAAGTCAGCCGGTCGGTCTCCGTTATTCCAACTACCGAGCCTGCAAGCTGGCTGAAGCTGATTTTTGCCGTTTCAAAACCGTTTTCCGGCCAATAATAAAGTTTGTTTGAGTCAACGTCCCAATAATACTCGCCCGGGCTGTCGAGCTCGCAGGCAATATTGAAGACGAAAATCGGCATGCCTTTGTTGAATGTCTGATTTACCGGCAGCTCCGATGTTCCCGGATTGAGCGACAGATTCATAAAATGGAAAGCCGACCATTCGAATTCGGGGCAGCCGTATGCCCGGATGTTCGTTTCGTTTGCCCAAAGCGCCGCTTTTTCTTCGGGAAACAGGATCGCTCTTCCGCTATTTGCGTCGTCTGCAAAAACAACTTCGTAATTTTCGTCGTTGGGCCATCTCGCAACCGTCTGAAGCTCGTTATTGACGTATAATGATTGTCTGTATTTACCGGCGCGCCAGTTTGCCGTATATACTGCAGAGTCGTCGGCATCCCATATTCCGGCTGCCGCGAGGTCGATTTCGAGGACATTTGCTTTCGCTTCGTCGGTTTGCAGCAGAGCTTTGAATTCATCGTTCACGGGCTTGAAATCGGAAGCGTTGAGGCTTATGCCTCCGTCGAAAATAACCTCCGCTCCGTCCGCCGCCGCGTAAACGATTTCTTTGCCTTCTTCACCGCTGTCTTCTTCGGTGAGGTCGGTCTGCTGTGTGACTTTATATGTTCCCGCCGCGAATTCGATTTTTATTCCGCCTTCGGGAAGTCCGTTCGCCGCTTTGTATTCGCGGACTTTCGCGACCGCGCCGCCGAGAGTGGCGAGAGGGGATTCTTTAGTTCCGGCGTTCGCATCGTCGCCGTCAACGGCGACGTAAAATATCTTGCCGTATTCTTTAACAACGGGCTGTTCTTCGGGATCCTTCGGCGGATCCGGTTCTTTTTCGGTATTGCACGCCGAGAAAAGACATACCGTCATTACGAGAACGAGCAAAAAAGCAATGATTCTTTTCATGTTATAACCTCTTTTTATTATTGCAAACAAAATAGCACATTTTAAGCATAAAGTCAATAAAAACATGAGCCGCAGGAACTCTGCGGCTCACGATATTCACTTTTTCGGATTTATTTCTGTCTTCCGATAAGAGAGTAGTCCCATTTTTCGAATCCGATTATATCACGGTAAACCTTCGAATCTTCTTTTAAGAAGAAATTGCCGTTTGCAGCATCTACAAAAACGTCTTTGAGGTCGCTGTCGAAATATTCAATGTTGTTTCCTATGGTGCTTGCAATCCATTCGTTGGGACGTTTTGTCAGGACTATCTTTTCAACGCGGTCTTTATAGATCACCTCATCGTCGGATGCGTAATTATAAACAACATTGTTGACCCAGCTGTTATATCCGGGGAAACCGGCGACGTCCGGTATGGGATCGGTGTAATAAATGTGATACTCGTTGCTTTCTATTGTTGTTCCGAGGTCGGCATACAGATATTTCCACAGCTTTGTTTTTAAAGGTTCTTTCAGGTATGACCATATACTGCCTTCTTCATAAAGTGACGGCTGCGGAAACCAGCCTATTCCGTTGTCGTTGTTAAAAAACGGCTTTACTCCGGTGTTGCAGACGACGTTGTTTTCTATCCGGCAGTTGCGGACGCCGTTTCCGACGACTCCCACTCCGCCGACGTTGACTATGATATTCGAATATACGTGCTGCAGGGCAAGTTCGTCATCGAGATATACGGCGTAGGGCGTGCCGTGGAAAAGTTCGTCGATGATATCATGGAAATAATTGTATCTTATCGCGTTATACCCGAAGTGCCAACTTCTGCCGTAATAAATCGCGCCGGCATCGGATGATGATTTTACGACATCGTAAATTTCGTTGTATTCTATTATTGACTGCGAAACGCCTGCCGAAATCGCATTGTGAGGTGCGTCGTGGATTTCGTTGTGAGCCACGTAGTAACCCGAGCCGTTAAGCGTTAAGGCGGCTTTATATGTTCTGCGGACAAGCCCGTAATGGTAAATGTGGTTGTTGGTCAGCGAGTTGTAACACAGTTCGGGCGTGAAGAGGTCTCCGCCGCTGATGTCGATACCTCCCATTGAAAGATTATACATCGTGTTGCCGTCAAGGGTGTCGTGTTTGCCTTTCAGCCTGACCGCGTAGTCGCTGCAGACACGGATGGTAGAATCGAGAAGTGAAAAATAATCCGCACTGCCGCTTATTGCCGTTTTGCAGTAATTTTCAAAAATTATGCCTTTAACGGTAATATATTTTACGTCCTCGAGGGATATCGCTGTTTCGGAATTTGCGCTTACGGTGAGTCTTGCCGCAGCTATATCTGACGACGGCCAATAATACAGAATTTTGTTTTCGTCGTCTCTGTAATATTCACCCGGTTCGTCGAGCTCACATAGAAGATTGAAAACGAAATACGGCATATTGGACAAAACGGGAGGATATACTATTTTACTGTTCGGAACACAGATCGCATTTCTGTCGGCGTCAAATGTGACTCCCTCGAAAAACCATACGTCCGACCAGTCGACCGAACCGTAGCCGCTCCACCCGAAGGTAGGGGATGAGGACCAATCGGCAATCTGTTTCGGGTCAGCCGAAATGAGAGACAAAGCACCAGAATTGTCCACTATCTCGGCTCTTGCAAATTCTCCGTTCGGCCATCTTGCTATGGTCTGAATATCGCCGTCTGACGTAAGGGTCTGATTGAAGCTGTTTGAATCTGCTTTGAAAAGAATCGCGTATTCGGGCTTTGAAAGGTCGAGACAAAGAACGTTTGCGCGGGCTTCGTCGTTCTTGAGAACAGCGAGAACGTCTTCGTCCGTCACGTGAATGAAATCGGAATTTTTGAGTTCAATGCCGCCGTCAAATATGACTTCTGCGCCGTCCGCCGCCGCATATACTATTTCTTTGCCTTCTTCGCCGCTGTCTTCTTCGGTGAGGTCGGTCTGCTCGGTGACTTTATATGTTCCCGCCGCGAATTCGACCTTTATGCCGCCTTCGGGAAGACCGTTTGCCGCTTTGTATTCGCGGACTTTCGCGACCGCGCCGCCGAGAGTGGCGAGAGGGGATTCCTTTGTGCCTTCGTTGGCATCGTTTCCGTCAACGGCAACGTAGAATATTTTGCCGTAATTCTTTATTACGGGGTCGTTCTGCGGATCCGGTTCTTTTTCGGTGTTGCACCCCGAGAAAAGACAGGTGGCCATTACGAGAACAAGTAAAACGGAAATTACTTTTTTCATATTCGCTCCTCAAATATTTTTTGATAATATTATATTTGTTACATCGTTTTTTTGTCAATAAAATATCATCATCTGAATTAAAAGCAGGACTTCCGGCTGCAATGCTGTCAAGAAGTCCTGCGTCTGTTTATTTCGCGTTTGTTTTATCGTACCATATTCCCGGAACGATTACTTCTTCGTCGATCTGTTCGCCGTTGCTTATTTTCGCAATCGTTTCAACGGTCAGTTTACCTATCATATACGGATTCTGATCGACCGCGCCGATAAGTTCTGCCTTGTAATCATTCTTCATCCATTCGAATACCTTGTCGCCAGTGTCGTATGCCGCAAATTTCATTCCGTCATATTTGTTTCCGGCTGCCTGTATCGCGTCGAACACCTGCTGTGATACGAGGAGGTTTGTTCCGAATACGGTTCTGGCATTTTTCTCATACAGGAAATTGAGTGCGTCCATATACGCGTTGTTCATCTGCGACGGCTTGATTTCGGTAATGACTGTGACTTTCCCCTGTGTTTGCGGGTCTGCCTCTGCAAGCTCTTTTATTTTATCCTCAAAACCTTTTGCTCGCAGAGTTGCCGTTTCGGAATTTTCATGCTGGATTATACCGATAATGTATTCGTCCGACGCGGCGATATCGTCTTTTATCGCCTCAAATGTCTTTTCGGCTGCAAGGGCGGAGTTTGCGTATGTGTCTGCTTTTACATAGGCAACAAGCGGATTTTTTCCGGCTTCCGTTACAGCTTCAACATCTTTTTGATAAAGTCCCGAATCGAACTGGATTGCAGGAATGCCGTTGTCTTTCAGTTTTGCGAGATAATCGGTAAATCCGTCCGCGATGGTTGCCAGCGCGATGCCGACGGGTTTTTCAGAAAGGAGCGATTCGGCTATCTCAAGCTGTTTGGGGAGGAAAGACGGGTCTTCGGATTCGGTGCCTCTGCATACGATGCGGTAATTGTTTTCCTTACCGGCATCAACGGCGCCTTCTTTTACCGAATCCCAGAAATCAACGCCTTCGCTTTTCATAAGAACGCATATCGTTTTTTGTTCTTCCTTTGAAGCCGTATTGTCAAGATTGATCGCTCCGCACGAAACGAGAACGAGGAATACGAGCATTACCACCGACAAACCGGCGCTGACGAGTTTGAGTGCGACTTTTCCGTTTTCGCCCGCTTTGCCTTTTTTCTTTCCGATGCCGCCGTCACGCATACGTTCGATAAGAACGGCAACGACTACTATGATGCCGCTTATAACGTAGGTGACGTAGGTCGAGTTTATGCTGATATTGAGTCTTGCAAGTGAAAAATTGAGGCCGCTTCTTACCACGACGAGCATGATGGCTCCGATAAGCGTTCCCCATACGTTTGCCATACCTCCGAGAGCCGCCGTTCCGCCGATATAAACGCCAGCTACGGCATCAAGTTCCATTCCGTTTCCGGTCGCCACTGTAACTGTCGCAAACGACGCAGTCCAGAAAATACCCGCGATACCTGCCATAAGACCCGACAGGGCATATCCGAGGCATTTGTATTTTTCGGTATCAACACCCGAAATGCGGGTGGAGAGTTCATTGCTTCCTATTGAAATGAAATAACGTCCGTATTTGGTCTTTCTGAATATGAAATAAACGGCGAACGAGAAAAGCAGAACCCAGACGATGCCCATCGGAAAACCGTTGAGGTTTGAGAACAGTTGATTATACCAGCAGTTTGCCGGATACAGCACTGTGGGCTCAGCGGCAATGATTGCGGTAAATCCGCGAACGAACATCATCGTTCCGAGTGTTACGATAAAAGGCTGAATATTGTATTTCGCAATGATCGTGCCGTTGAGAAGTCCGATAATGAGTCCGAACAGCATCATGACGGGTATGACACACCACAAAGGCATACCGAGTTCGTAAAATTTCCCTGCCAGAACGGCCGATCCGATGCAGACCGCGCCTACCGAAAGGTCTATACCGCCCATTGATACGGGGAAGAGAATGCCGAGCGACATAAACGCATAGGGCGCAAGGCTTTGTCCCATACTGACAAGGTTATAGCCTTTTACAAAGTTCGGATTTATTACAGTGAACACAACCGCGAGAAGCAGCGTGATAAAAATGTTCATCCCGAGATCCCTCGTTGACCGGCGGGGAGAGGTTATGTATTTGTATAACTTATTCATGTTTGCCTCCAAGCGAATAATCTACGATTTTTTCGGGCGATGCGTCCGCGATATCCATTTCGCCGGATATGTGTCCGTCGCTCATTACGATGATACGGTCGCAGTATCGCAGCAGTTCTTCCGTCTCCGAGGAAATCAGGATGACGGAACGGCCCTTGTCCACGATTTCGTTTATAATGCGGAATATTTCATCCTTTGCGCCGACGTCGATGCCTTTTGTGGGCTCGTCGAAAATCATGACCGGAAGATCCTTTATCAGCCATCTTGCGATTATGACTTTCTGACGGTTTCCGCCCGAAAGCGATGAGATCGGAGCGTGGGGGTCGGAATACTTCGTTCTGAGTTTACGGTTGCATTCGACGGCGTCATCTGTCATTTTTTGATCGTTCAGAACGATTCCGGACTCGTAGCCGTCAAGACTGCTGATGACGGAATTCGCGATAATTGAACGGTTCTGTATCATACCTTCCGTGTTTCTGTCTTCCGAAAGATAACATATTCCGCACCGTGACGCGTCTTTTGGGGAACAGATACCGGCAGTCTCTCCGTTTATGACGATTTCGCCGGATTCCTTGGGGACGATCCCGCAGATGGCTTTTGCCGTAAGTGTGCGGCCCGAACCCATAAGTCCCGCGAATCCGAGTATCTCTCCTTTGCGGAGTGAAAAGCTCACGTCGGACAAAAAGTTTTTCGCACTGAGATTTTTTACTTCAAGAACAGTCGGCGAATCCTTCAGCTTTTGGTTTGTCTCTTTTTTCGAAAACACGATATCGCGGCCTGCAAGGAGGTTTACAAGCTCGGCTTTTGAAGTGTTCTTCGCGTCGAGGGTTTTTACGTATCTGCCGTCTTTCATTACGGTGATGCGATCTGCTATCTGACCTATTTCCTCAAGTTTGTGGCTGATGTATATCACGGATACGCCTTTTGAACGCAGTTCTCTTATTACGTCGAACAGTATTGCCGTTTCTTTGTCGCCGAAGGCAGTAGTCGGTTCGTCGAGTATCAGCAGCTTGATATCAAATGTCAGCGCTTTGGCTATTTCGACAAGCTGCTGCTGTGCCACGGAAAGGGAACCCATCATTGCAGACGGGGAAATGTTCGCTCCTATCTTTTTGAGATAGATTAGCGAATCGGCTTCCATAGCGCGGTTGTCTATCAGCCCGAATTTTGTTTTCTCACGTCCGAGGAACATATAGCACGCCACGGAAATGACGGGAACGGCAGATATTTCCTGATGAACCATGCTGATACCGATATCGGCAATATTCCATTTATCTCCCGGTTTAAAAGTCCTGCCGTCAAAAACGACGGTCCCACCCTCAAAGGACAATTCTCCGGATAATACTTTCATAAGAGTGGATTTTCCTGCTCCGTTTACACCGAGCAGCGCATGAACTTCGCCTGCGGGAACATCAAGAAACGCGCCGTCAAGCGCCTTGATACTTCCGTAATACTTGTCTATGTCATGCATTTGCAGCAGATCATTCATCTTAACTCTCCGATCCGATTATTGTTAAAATGCTTTGATTACAAATATCAACTAATATTTTATAATATTATCATAAAAAAAGTAAATGTCAATGCAGAATTAAAAAAGGACATAAAAAAACCTTTGGTTTTCCCAAAGACACAGGTTTATAATGCAGTTTTATATAAAAGAGTACCTGCCGAGAAAGGAAATTCCTTTTCGACAGGTTTTTTATATGTTCCGCACCTTTTGTAAATGAAGCCGCTGCCGCTGATGAAGTCACTCGCTTCGCTCGTAATGAAGCCGGCGCTTCGCGCCTAATGAAGCGAAGACGCCCTGTTTTTTCGTTCTCCGATTATCATTTCTTCATTAGTGAAACGTCTTCATCCTTCGTTAGCCCCGCAAGGGGCGTCTTCATTTTCGGCGCGTGGCATAGGCTTCAAAAAACATCCTTATCAATACGCGCCGAAAGGTTTTCCCGATCATTATTTCTGTATTCCCAAAAGACTGTAATCCCATTTCTCAAAGTTAAGAACGTCTCTGTAAACTCTCGAATCGTCTTTGAGGAAGAAATTACCGTTTGCGGGATCGACGAATACGTCTTCGGGATTGTCGGTATATACGGTGTTTTCGGCAATGTGCCCGAACATATATGCCGAGCCGTCTATCGAATCTGCGTTTTTGTTTGCCGTGTGGACGCCGTCGCAGCTGTAATCGATATTATTGTAGATGTCCGCGTATGCCGGCGGGGCGGGGGAATCGAGCATGTCAGCGGTTATGCCTTTTAAGGCATCAAGTTCCTGCGTTGTTCTCATTTCGAGAACGCTCAGATATTGCGGGTCGGAATATTTCCAAAGATCGGTAAGAAAATTGTCCGCGACATTGTATGACCACAGCTGTCCGTCGGGATAGCTCGTAACCGTCGGGTACCATGAAAAGCCTCTTTCGTCAAGCGATATTCCGTTTGTGTTTACCATAACGTTGTTGTAAATGCTCAGGTTTCTTCCTCCGCTGAGAGCGACCGCGCAGCCTCCTGTGTTCACGATAACGTTTCCGTAGCAAAACTGATTTGCGATACAGTCGTCGAAGTATATTCCTTTCGGTTCGCCGCCATATACCGTATCTGTAATATCCCTGATGTAATTGTATCGGACAGTATTGCCGTTCCAGTCCCATCGGCCGCCGGTGTTGATCGCGCCGACGTCGGATGTCTCGGAGCATACGTTGTGAACGTAGTTATATTCTATCGTCGTCATTCCGCCGCAGAAGAGGATCGCCGTGTGAGGCGCATTGAATATTTCGTTGTGCGCGATCAGATACCCGAGACCGTTGACATTGATTCCCGCGTTGTAAACGGTGTATACCTGCCCGAAATCGTGAATGATGTTGTTTGTTATCACCGATTCCGAAAGTTCGCGGGAAGCGTAATCGCCGCCTTCAATGTAGATTGCTCCGCCTCCGAGATTGTAAAACTCATTGCCGTCTATCGTGATCCTGTCGCCGCCGAGCCACAGTGAGCGAGCCGTTCCGCGGAAGACACAGTTGCGAACCGTTATGTCGGAAACATCGTCTCCGTATATCGGACTGTTGCGAAAGCTTTCGAAAATCATACTGTCGAATGTTATGCGGCTGCTTCCCGAAACGTCGATTCCGTAATCCGCAAGCTGAGAAAAGGATATTTTTGACGATTCAAAGCCGTCTTTCGGCCAGTAATAAAGCATATTCGCGGCAACGTCCCAGTAATATTCGCCGGGTGAATCAAGCTCGGTCGCTATATTGAAAAAATAAAAAGGTCTTCCGTCGGTATACATGGCATCGACCGCAATTCCTCCGCTTCCGGGGACAGTGTGAGTCGTCCACGTAAAAAATGATTCCCAGTCGTATGTCGGATAACCGTATAATCTCACACCCGTTTCCCTGTCCCAGAGACCGGCTCTGCCGTCGGGTATTTTAAGCAATGTCGAAACGCCGTTATATTCTTCCAGAACCTCGGTTTTTCCGTATTCTCCGTTCGGCCAGCGGGCGACATCCTGAAGCTCGTTGTTTATGTAAAGTGACTGGCGGTAATCAAACGTGCAGGCATATCCCGTTCCTCCGACGGAATACATTTTGCTGTCGTCGGCATCCCATATACCCGCCGCCGCAAGGTCGATTTCGAGGACGTTTGCTTTCGCTTCTTCGGAATACAGTCTTGCCTTGAATTCGTCATTCGCCGGCTTGAAATCGGAAGGATTAAGGCTTATGCCTCCGTCAAAAATATCCTCCGCGCCGTCTGCCGCGGCATATACTATTTCTTTGCCTTCTTCACCGCCGTCTTC
>JAZQQT010000028.1:0-15458 GCA_045629205.1 Eubacteriales bacterium | reverse complement strand
CATCACGCTCAACATAGGTAGAAATATAGGAAGAATAGAAAATATTGCGGTCGGCATTCGCACCGGAAATCAGTCCGGGCATACACCCTGTCCAGATACGCTCGAAAAGCTCCGGTGCGGTAAGCGGTGTGATTGCTTTTGCATCCTCCATCAGTTCTTTGAAATCCGTCGTGAACGGGCGATTGGAAACTCCCGTAATCTCTCTTTGCGAAAGGGGAGACATATGGAGCAGCGCAACACGACCGGCAAGGGACTCCTGCACGCCTTGCATCAAACGGAAAATCTGTGAACCGGTCAGCCAAAAATCGCCGGGATTATGATGCTCGTCAATATAGATTTTGATATAGGTGAAAAGTTCGGGCGCATACTGTACCTCGTCAATCAGAATCGGAGGGCGGTGCAATTCCAAAAACATTTTCGGATCGGTTTTCGCCATTTCACGCAAGGTCAGATCATCAAGGGACACATACTCACGACCGATATTTTCCTTTTCGGCAAGATTCTTGAGCATCGTAGTCTTTCCCGACTGGCGGGGACCTGTCAAAAGAATAGCAGACCATGTTTTGCTCAAAGATTCAATTTGTTCCTCCATGTGTCGATTGATGTAATTCATTTTCGCACCTCATTTGGGATATATTTTTACGATTGCATTATATCGTATTTTTTGCAAAAGGTCAATAGAAAATTCGGCTAAAATATAAAATATCATAATTTTAGCCGAATTTATTGCAAAAGAAAAGCGGAGCCGAAGCCCCGCTTTGTGTTAAGTATAAATCAATTTGTTGTTCACGATCTCAGTCGCCTTCGCTCGGACACGTTCATGCGTTTTACTGTTTTTTCACCAAGTCCGTTATGAACACTCAGACCAAAAATCTGTGAAAATCGTCCGATTTTCGCGGATTTTTTCTTGTTGTCGGGCAAATTTCACCTTCTTCGGCTGCCGATCCCTCCCCCGAAATGTTTTGACCACATGTTCTGCCATAGACGCTGACCGCATACGGGGTTTTCGGCAGATCGTTTTGTCTTTTAATATGTTTTTCGGGTCGACGTTTGTTTTTATTCCGGTTATCCGTCAGTTCTCCGACGTAAACGTCGTGTTGTTAAACAACACGTTATCGCAGTATTCGAATATTTTGTTCGGGTCGGGTGTCGCCCACTTTGCCGCGCCGTGATTCTGAGGGTCCGGCAGTTTGTCCGCCGAGACACGTTCGAAGGAACAGTTATCGAGAACGATTTCCTTCAGACGGTAATCCGGACGTCCCTGAAACATGGGAAAGGTAAGTCCGCGCGCGTGAATATTACTGAAATACAGCTTTCGTATATCCTTGATATGGGTTATTTTATCCGGAAACAGCTGTATCATGATAGGGCAGGAATACATCTTGTCCATAACGATGTTCGAAAAGGTCAGATTTTCGGTCACGCTCTCTTCTCTGCCCTCGTCCGCCCATTTTTCGTCGTCTCCGTGTCCGGGCGCCTGAATGAGGATACCCACCGTGGTATCCGTGATCGTCAGATTTGAAAATGTGCAGTTGCGCACCGTTCCGTCGTTAAGAAATCCGATGCGGATGGCGTCGCAGTAGCTTGTGAGGTTGCAGTTTGTGACCGTAATTCTCTCGCAGACCTTGTTTTTGGCAAGCGACGAATTATTTGCGCGGACTATCAGCGAATCGTCCCCGCTCACGATGTTGCAGTTCGACACGTTAACGTCCCTGCTGCTGTTTATGTGAAGTCCGTCGTTATTCGGATAGTCGAGATTTGAAAGCAGATTGAGTCTGTCGCACGTCACGTAATCGCAGTCGTGTATCCATACCGACCAGCCGGCGGCCTGATTTACCATCGTCCAGTCCGACAGTGTAACAAAGCGGCAGCCCGTAAAAAATACCGTTCGGGGCGGAGTGGGAGCGTCTATCCTGTCATATCTCCAGCCGCCGTCGTAATTCTCACGCAGTCTGACAAAGGCGGCTCCGTTGCAGTCGATTTTTCCCCTGCCGGTTATCGAAACGTATTCGCATTCCTCGGCGAATATAAAAGAAGCGTTGCGGTATCGCGGCAGCTTTGAGGTATCAACGTGTTTAAGTCCCGTTTTTTCGGGATAGTCTCCGCAATCGGGAGAAGCCAGCAGCGTCGCGTTCGCCTCTATATGAAGCTCAACAAAACTTCCGAGAGTGAGCGAACCCGAAAGATAAACCCCGTTTTCGATAAGAACACGGCCTCCGCCTTCGGAAGCGCAGACGTCTATCGCCTTCTGTATCGCCTCGGTGCAGAAGGTTTTTCCGTCACCGACAGCCCCGTAATCTCTCACGTCGTATATTTTCATATCACACCGCCCGTTTAATCTTTTTGTCGGTTTATTTTACCATAAACAAAAGATAAAGTCAAGAGAATCGGGAATGAAGAAAAGCCCGAACGAAAGATTCCGCGCCGGCAAAAAAAGATTCGTCTCCGCAATGCGCGGACGCCATCCGCGCCGACCGGTTACCGTCTGCTCTATATCGCTTCATTCACCGATATTCATGTGATTGTTTGCGTGAATTATTTGTGAAATTTCCTTCGCTGACTCTTGTTTTCTTTTTTTGTTATGATATAATTACTTATGTTATTTCAATCTGCGGAGAACAATTATGAACCGTATCACTTCTCTCTCCCGCCGCTGCGAAGAAAAAGATCTCGCAACCTTTCACGATCTCGGGCGCGGAGGTCTGCCCGCGATGGAAATCGCCCCATGGGGATATCAGCACGACCTTATCGACCGCAAAGCGATCGTAAAGCTGATCACCGAATCCGGCATAAAAATAAACAGTTACCATTTACGTTACGACAGCCACAAATACTGCAATGTGTCGGTGCTCGACGAACAGCTCCGCAAAGAAACGGTGGAAGCTCACGCCGAACACATCCGTATTCTTTCCGATCTCGGAGTTCCCGTTTTTGTTCTTCATCCGAGTCAGGAGCCTATCGGAGAAGACCGTGAAAAGTTCAAGGAGCAGACAAAAAAATCGTTTTACAGTCTTGCTCAGGTCGCAAAGGAATGCGGTGTCCGCATCGCCGTCGAAAATCTCTGCCGCACCTGTCTCGGAAACACAATAGAGGAACTCGACGAGCTTATTTCGGTCGATCCGTCCCTCTGCGTCTGCTTTGACGTAAACCACCTTGTCACGGCGCCGCACGAAGATTTCATTCACCATTTCGGCAAAAGGATCATAACGACGCATATTTCCGATTTCGACTATATAGACGAGCTGCACCGTATCCCCGGCGAAGGCTATATAAAGTGGCCGTCGCTGATGGATGCCTTCGACGATGTGGGATATGACGGCGCGATGAATTACGAATCGCACTTCGGTCCCATCATGGAAAAATACGACAGATGCGGATATATGCTCGCAAAAATAATCGTCCGCAACCATGAGCTCCTCGAAGCCCGCAAGATCCCGAAATACGAGGATTATGCCGATCTCGGACTGACCGTAAATATGGAAAACGTCGCTTCGATGAAGCGTTTCGACCAGCTGCGTATGATCAGATACTTCACGGGGCTCGAAGACGAAGACTGAACAAGGAGCTTGCAATGATAAGAGAAACAAGTATTTCCCGTCCCGTAGGGGATGATTTTGTAGCAACATATAAAGAGCTTGCCAGAGGGGGCATTCAGGCGATGGAGATCGCTCCGTGGGGCTGGCAGCACGATAAAAATAAAATAGACATGAAAAAAGTCGTTGCCGCCATTAAAGAGGCAGGCATCCGCATAAACAGCTATCATATGCGGTTTTACGACCATGATTACTGCAATATTTCGGCGGCGGACGAGCATGAAAGAGCCGAGACCGTAAAAGCCCATTCCGAAATCATGCGCCGGATGGCGGATCTCGGAGTGCCTATCTTCACCCTTCATCCGGGAAACGAACCCATCCTGCCGGAAGAACGCGAATACCGCAAGGATCAGTCAAAAAAATCGCTTTACGCTCTTGCTCAGCTCGCAAAAGAGCTCGGCGTCCGTATCGCCGTAGAAGATCTGCCCCGTTCCTGCATCGGCAACTCAAGCCGTGAGCTGAAAGAACTCATCTCCGTCGATGATACCATCGGTATCTGCTTTGACGTAAACCATCTTCTCAAAGAAGACCACCTCGAATTCATCGACCGTCTCGGCGACAAAATAATCACTACTCACATATCTGACTACGATTTTATAGACGAACGTCATCAGATGCCGGGCGAGGGCAAGATCAACTGGCCCGAGCTTATGAAAGCCTTTGACCGTATCGGATATAAAGGCGTTATAAACTACGAAACCCACAACGGTCCGCTCATGGAAAGATACAACATGGACGGCTACAACCTCGGCAGAATACTCGTCCGCAACCACGAGCTTCTCGAAGCAAAAAAGATTCCGACCTACGCAGACTACGCCGACCTCAATATTGAAATCGGCTGATAATATCAGACATCGTTAACCAACCGCACTTTAATTTATCAATTGACCTTCCGATCAAAAATCGGGGGGGGGGGGAACAATGGACAAACCGACAGCAAGGAAGAAATACACACCGATTCACGAGGAAATCCTTCATATTACGAGAATAACGCTCAAAGCGAATAACGGCACCGTTCACCGTCTTTCGTGCGACGGCGCCGTAAACGGCAAAAGCATACTGTTCAGCGATGATGACGGCTGTTTCGTTCATCTGCGTTATGTAAAAACGGACGACATCGCAACATTCGCTTTCAGAGCGGTTGCGAAATATGATATAGACCCCGACGAATCTGTCCGGATAAGCTTCCGTCTTAAGGATTTTGAACAAGCCACCGTTCTGTCACTCGACAAAATATGGTGGTCGGTCCCCCATTTCGTAAAGGAGCAGGCGGATATCCCAAAAAACACGATCGCCGTTTTCTACAAAAGATCCGACGGCAAACACGCCTGTCTTGTCTCACTGCCGGGCAAAGGATTCCGTTCACGGATATCCGGAAATACGATGACCTACTCCACGGGCAAAAAAGTGCGCAATATCGTGGGACTCGGGATGGTTGTCTCTGTCGCCGACGACCCGTTTACCGCAATTAAAAAATGTTTTGAGAATATGCGCGATTCAAAGAATCTGCGTGTTCCGCTGCGCGATAAAAGAAAAGAATACGGCAACCTCCGCGGCTTCGGCTGGTGCACATGGAACGCCTTTTATCAGAATGTCAACGAGGCGGGCATCATCGAAAAGATGGAGGAATTCAAAGAAAAGAATATCATCCCCTCCTTTGTCCTCATCGACGACGGATGGTCTCAGACTCCCGACGGCAAAATAGCCTCCTTCGACGCAGATCCCGCAAAGTTTCCCGACGGTCTGGCATCGACCGTGGCAAAAATCAAATCCTACGGCGTAAAATACGTCGGCGTATGGCACACCCTCAATCTCTACTGGGGCGGCGTTCTCGAAGGCTCTCCGTTGTTTGAGGAAATAAAGGACCACCTTGTTCAGGTCAACGACGGTATGTGGGTCCCCAAGCCCACCGTCACCGACAGCCGCGCGATTTTCACCATGTGGTATACACGCCTCAAAGAGCAGGGCGTGGACTTCACAAAAGTAGATAATCAGTCCTCGATGCCCTATTATTTCAACGGATTTTACGAAGCCTCCGTCGTTACACAGATAAACAAAGGGCTCGACAAAGCCGCCGCCGAGATTTTCAAAGCCGATATCATCAACTGTATGGGTATGGACCCCGAAAACACCTTCGCCAGACCTCTCTCCGCCGTAAACCGCAATTCCGACGACTACTTCCCCGACTGGGGCGAAGACGGTCTTGTCTTCCACGCCATGACAAACGCCTATAACTCGCTGTATTACGGCGAACTTTATATAACCGACTACGATATGTTCTGGTCGGACGACAGAATAGCGAGATCCGCGGCAATTCTCCGCGCGGTGTCGGGCGGTCCCATATATACCAGCGACAAAGTCGGTCATTCCGACCCCGAAAACATCCGACCTCTCATTATGCCCGACGGAAACGCCGTTCGCTGCGACCACGCAGGCAGACCGACTCTCGACTGCTTCTACCGCGACTGCCCCGCCGAAAAATATCCGCTTAAAATATGGAACACCCTCAACGGAAATTATGTAATGGCGATATTTAACCTCACCCCGGAGGAGATGACGGCAGAATTCGGTCCGGCGGATATTCCGGGCGCGAAAGAGGGCGTTTACGAAATAAAGAACTGTCTTACCGGCGAAAGCTTCTCCGCCGACCTTTCGGGCAGGTCAAACGTCTTTCTTGAGCCCTACCGTGCCGCAGCCTTTATTCTCACAGACAAAGCGCAGGGAAGCATAAACGAGGCAAAAAGAAAACGGCAGATCGGTAAAAAAACGAACGGATGATGCTTTGCGGCAAAGCCGGAAAAGTCAATAAATATTCAGTTGAAAAACAAAAAACTTAAATATTTGATTGTCGCGGAGCGACACAACAACTCCTCACTCCTAACTTCTCACTGAAAAAGCGGAAAGGCTCATTTTGAACCTTTCCGCTTTCCTTAATTTGCCATTTGAAAGTTGCAATTTGAAATTTGGTTTGCCGTTAGACAAAATAATTCACTTCGGCAAATATGATATCGCTTTTACTCTTTTTTCAATTCTGTTCCGGTTCAAAAGTTTGTTGTATTTCATTGGCAATGTTCATTTCATCTTCGCTTATCTGAAAATCCTCATAACGTTGAGCATTGTCCGTAGGCAACAAAAATTGCGCTGTTGTTATTGAATCATACGAAAGAATTGCGCAGGTATATTGCATTCCCGGTTCCATAGGCAATACATTTTCGTGAATTTTTAATGTATAATCAACATCTTCCTGAAGCCTCAGAAGATAATCACCGTCTTTGATTTTCATTTTATCACTCGTGATTTTTGCGCCGAAAGATTTAAACATATCTAACTTATCTTTTTCATTTGTCGGAATTATATAAAAGTCCTGAACAATTTCAACAACAGTGTTTTCTTTAATATTATAGTTATTGAAGATTTCTCCTATACAAACCACATTGCATTTTGACACTGATTTTCCCGAAATCATAATATCTCCGTCGCTATGACGAACGGTAATGTAAAAATCAGTATCAATACATTCAACAGTGGCAAATGCACTCTGAGTATGTTCATATTGAGAAAGTCTTGTTTTTAAATCGGTTAAAGAGGTATAGCAATCGTAATCATCTTGTTCGCTTAGATATTGCCTTGTCATTTGCAATAACAAATCATAATTAAAATCTATTCCTTTATTATACAGTTTATTTGAACAACCGACAAATAACAGTGTTATAAAAAGAATCAAGCTAACAAGAACATTGATTTTTTTCATTTTTATTCTCCCCATTTATTTATTAAATTGATTATATCATGCCATTTAGGCGTAGCGCAAGCTAAATTAGATGAATCTGACGGATTAT
Source organism: Eubacteriales bacterium (assembly GCA_045629205.1). Classification (GTDB taxonomy): domain Bacteria; phylum Bacillota; class Clostridia; order Oscillospirales; family UBA644; genus JAZQLP01. Next base: position 8,026 of record JAZQQT010000028.1, on the reverse strand, counting down.
GTTGATTCATAACAGCACAAACACATGAATCATTAAGATAAACACCTCTGCCATTTGTTATGTCTTGAAGAAAATTAACACCTTTTGGATGAGCCAATTTTAACGCATGCCGGGACTGCTTTTGCGTTTTCGTTACTGTTTTTTTTAAGCTCATAACTTATTTACTCTTATTCTGTTCCGTATCCGTCAAAATTGTTGTTTCTTCTTTTTCAGAACGGTCAATATTGCAACCAATGCCGCAACACACAACACGATCATACAAATATGTAACGCCGTAATAGTTGATTGCTTATTTTGAGGTTGTGCGGAGATTGCGACTCCGAGATCTGCGAATCCCGAATGATTTTTGTCAACATATTCGTTAAAAGACAAAAAACTACCGCCCAAAGGACTTCCGTTTTCGTCATAATTATGTTCATACGATGTAAGATATTCATAATATTCAGTCGCGTATAATCTAAACGCGCTTTCTGAATAAACAACGGCTTCGGATTGATAATCCGAGTAATATTTAAATACCGCTTCATTTTGAGTCAATATACAAACAATAATACCCATATGGGACCCATTGTTGTCTAAACAGAATACGCCTGTTACAGGTATCTGTTTTCCATTTACAGGCACATTGTCTGACATTGAAACAATATCTGTTATATATGTCGGGATATCAGCAGTTTTACTTTTCGAAACCTTTCCGTTAAACCATTTTACCTTGTATGGCTTTTCAGTGAGAACGAAGTATTCCATAGAATTATATGTTTGTTGAATCTTCTCTCTTTCTTCGATCATTTTACTTGCAGACTCTGATGATATTTCCCATGGTGTCCCATAATAGATTTTTATTACGACTTCGTTTAACAGTGTTTCACCTACTTCTTTTGACAGAGTCTCATCCAAATTCGACAATTTTTCCTTATCTTCGCTTGTCAGCTGAGATTTTATTATTTCTGCTATCTGCGGATCTATTATCTTTAAACCATCATCGGCATAGAAACTTAAGCAAAAAACAAATATACAAGTAACAATTAATGCACTTATTAAAATTTTCTTCATATAATTCCCCTTCACATTTTAATATCTAATCGTTTAACCAAGAAATAGTATCGTTACTCTTATTCAGTTCCGTATCCGTCAAAATTGTTGTTTCTTCTTTTTTCGAACAGCCAGTATTATAACCAATGCCGCAACACACAACACGATTATACAAATCATTAAAACCGTTATCGTTATTTGGTTGTTGTCATCTGAAACGCCATATCCGCCCGAAGTCCAATTATCAAGATCATAAGACTTATATAACTCTTTTTCAGCTTCCATTCTAAGAGTTCTGTATTCATCGACAGAAGTATATTCCACAGCTTTTATGATGGGGTTCGTATTTAAATGGCAACTGTCACTCACATCCAGTAGAACAATATCATCGTTTTCCTTTTGTATAACGGCAACTCTTTCAGACAAATCATTAAAAGAAGAAGGATAACAAATCATAAATATCTGCTTTGGACTGATTCCTTTGTTTGAAATGTATTCAGTTATCATTTCATAGTTCCAAACTGATTCTTTATTTTTAAACTCTTCTGTTTCTATATTTGCAAATGTCATGTTAAAAGCATATTTTTTATCAAGGCTATCATACTTTATCGAACAATGCCCGATTACACGCCGGAAAAGTTCACCCGACGTGTTTTCAATATTCGCAAAAACAGGAATATAAACAGTTGGATAGTCAGTAGATAAACATTCTGTTAACCCTTTGTAATCTGTTTCTTTTACTTTACTCCAATAATCCGTCGTAACATTATATTCGACAATAAATAAAGACGGATCAACATAATAATCTTCAGGCAAACCGTTAAACATCTGATAATAGGTGTCAATGGTTTCGGGAGTCGCTGTTGATTCAATGATTTCATTTATATCATATGGAGAACGTCCAATTTGTTCAGAGTGGAAAAATATTGCACTTGTATTTAAAGCGAACACAAAAAATACGGAAAACAAGAGAAAACTTATTAAGCAATTTTTTAACAATTTCATTTTAATTTCCTTCCATGATTGATGAATATTCTACACCCACGATGTTCTCTATGAATGTTTTTGAACTATAACTTATATCCGGCTCACGGTCGATTGATGATTCACTGCCCGGCGGAGCAAGATATTCGGCAGTCGAAACCAAACCGCACCACGTGAATAACGAAAAAACAAGACACAGCGCAAGGGTAAGTGATAATGTTTTGTGTTTCTTTTTTGACCTCATTAATTTTTAATTTTACGGAAAGTTATAAATCACCATAATTATTTTACAAAATAAAAAACGTCTTTGTTAAGCGTTTAATTCCGTATTTTTTGCAATGTTATCGGTGATTTATACCCTTCTGTATATATAGACGTAAAAAAACGGTCAAATGTTGCAGTTTTCGCGATATTTCACAAATTGTTCATAATTTAAGGCAAAAAATACATTCGGAATCCCTTTTTTACCGCACTTACGGAAGTGATTAGATACCTTAGAATTATTTAGCGGAAAGGCTCAGAACGAGCCTTTCCGCTTTACTTGTTTTTACATTTACAGTTATTTATCATCGTTTTGCCGCAGGGCAAAATAATTCACGTTTGCGAAGCAAACGCCTCTCTTTGCAGCTCTGCCGCAATCATCTCTTTCGCCGCAGGCGAAGTTCGGCACCGCCGAACACATCTCTTGCGCTTTAAGCGCCGTTCGCTTCGCGAACGCATCTCTTTGCGGCGCCGCCGCAAAACATCACTCCCAAACTAATCCGCCAGCTGCTTAATGACTTTCTTGTTGTAAATTTCCGCTGAGCGGACACCGGGCTGGCTGCTTCTTGCCGTAACCTTGTTTACGTTGTTTACGAGCCGCAGATTATACTGACCGTTTTCCACGTATTCAAAGTGATCGTTTATCATATCGAGGGAAACAAGTCTTTCCCTGCCCGCTTCTATCCGGAATTTCACTTTATATGCCGACATATCGCAGTCTTCGTAATCGGAGGAGAACTCATATTTAACCTCAACGTCGCTGTCGCCCTTGTTTACGACGTGGAAATTGAGATATTTTTCGTCGGCCGTAAACCACGAGTAAACGTCGGCTGCCTCCGAACGGCAGGGAGCTCCGCAGATACCCATAACGGAAGCATCCACGTCCCTGAATCCGCGGCGAAAAGCAAGATTGCCGTCTTTAAGCTTAAAGTCGCCCTTGCCCCAACCGGGAATATCGTCGTATTCCACATCGAGGTTGCCGCGCATAACGAGGTCTGCCGAGATGCCGCCCATATTGAGCCTGTAATCGTCGCAGTCGCAGAATATATTGTTTTCTATAACGGCCTGCCCGGCGATATGGGGAAGCCCCTCTTCCGCGTTGAAAAGGTCGATGATCTCCTGTGTTTCGGGATAGGTTTCCACAAACTTGGGATTTCCGAAAAGTCTTTCGTCAACGCCGCCCTTGAGATCACGCATGATGCCTCTCCAGATTTTAAGATCGGGTTCTCCTCTGGAGTCCATTTCGATAGCGGGATGACATCCGATAAAGATATTGTTGCGAACGGTAAGCGAACGTCCGCCGCCCAGCATGCAGGCGCGTCCCACTCCCACTAAAATATTCCTTTCCATTGTCGTGCCGGAGAGACAGTCATCGTTGTAGATACCCATACCGCCGATACTGCCTTCGCCTCCGACGTGATGGATATAGTTCTCGCGGATAACGTTTCCGCGGGCGGTGTAGTCACGTCCGGCATAGATCGCTCCGGCATCACCGGTATCCTGAACGAGATTATAAAGCTCGTTATGTTCCATAAGGATTTCGTTGCCCGAATAGAAAATCGCCGAATGGGGCAGGTCGTGAATGAGGTTGTTGCGGACGGTGATCCCTCTTCCGTCGATATTGAGTCCGCCGCTGTTGCAGAGACTGAAACGCCCCGTGCGGTAGATGTGGTTCCCGGAGATGACCGTGTCGGCGGAGATAAGCTTGTTTCTGTCGCCGCCGGAATATGCTATACCGCAGGAGTCAACGTCGTAAACCGCGTTTCCGGTAATCCTTGCCCGTAGACAGTCGCGGAAATCGGCGGCATTATGCTTCATATTCCTGATCAGGCAAAGATTCATAACGATATCTTCGCAGTTCAAGGCTTTTATCGCGCGGCCGCGGTTGGCTTCGAACGAAAGATTTTCAAATCTGATGCCCTTTGAATCAACGACCTCAAAGGTGTTTCCCTTAAACGACGAAAGAATGATCTCGTTTATATCCGAGCCTTCGGGAGGCATAAAATATACCTTGTTTGCCTTTGTGTCAACAAAGTAGGACGCGGGAGTGTTGACCTCTTCTAGTATATTGTAAAAGAATATCCTCTGCCCTATTCTGAACAGATCTTTTCTGATATTTTCAAGTCCGCTGTGATATCCGTTGCCCTGAGCGAGGAAAAAGCCGTTCTCCGCGTCAAAATTCTTTACGGGGAATCTGTCATACATCCAGTCGTAAACCCAGAAGCCGAAGACCCACATATCGTCGGTATTCTTCCATTCTGCGGTTCTGCCGCTTTTGTCCGTAAAGAAAGTCCCCTCTTCAAGCAGACAGTTGACTTTGCCCCAGCCGTCGTCGACGGTAGGCATAACGGAATTTACACAACCCGAAATTTTAAGATAAGTGCCGCGCTTGGGATATTGGGCGACCTGCATGTTGACGCCGTCGATCTCAAGCCCCGTAACATAGTCGTTACGTATCTCTATATCCTCGGACGGGAGCTGAAGCTCATACACCTTTCCGCGGACGGAAGGGTCGAGCCTTTCGAGAATTCCGGTGTCGGTCACCTTTGCGGCGCCGGTCACTTCCCTGCCGCCGATGAAGCGGGTTCCGTCCTCACCGATAATGCTGATATTGCTTTTGTTTTCGATTCTTATCGTTTCGTCAATAAAATACTTTCCGGAAGCGACCCGGATTTCAAGAGGAGTGCCGTCGGATGCCGATACGGCAGCCCTTAATTCCTCAATGCTCTTTACGTTTACTGTCATGCTTATTCCTGCTTTTGCAAATCGGCAAAAGCGTCCTTTCTGTCGGAAATGACGTTTGCTTTATTATAACAGACAAAACTGTTTTTTTCAATACGGCTTATCATATTGCCGAAACTTTTTCTTTTTCGGTTAAAAACGTCCGTAATCCTTGACTTTGCCATCCGTCCTCTATATAATAAGTCGGATCAGATTCAAAATGTAAAAGAGGCGTTTGATAAAATGTTGAAAAAACTCTCGGTATGGCTGATTTTACTGGCAGGCTGCTTCTGGGGCAGCATGGGCATTTTCGTCCGCATACTGCAGCAGGAATACGGTTTTACGTCAATTCAGATTGCCGGCGCCCGCCTTACCATCGCGGCGATCGGTTTCTGGATCGTTCTGCTTGTGCTCCGTCCCAAAGAGACAAAAATAAAGCTTAAGGATACACCGCTGTTTCTCGCTATCGGCTGGTTCAGTATGGCGGGAATGTGCGTCTCGTATTTTTACGCAATAACCCTGTCAACAATGTCGGTGGCGGCGATCCTTCTCTATCTTTCTCCGATAGCGGTCATGCTTATGTCGGCGATATTCCTCAAAGAAAAAATCACGCCGAAAAAAATCGTCGCGCTCGTTCTGGCGGTCGGAGGCTGCGCCCTCGTTGCGGGACTCGGCAGCGGCGGCTCGGTAGGGACTCTTGCGATAATCGTAGGGCTCATCTCGGCGATAACCTACGGTTCATACAGCATTTTCAGCGCAAAAGCGCTTAAGAAATATAATCCGCTTACTGTAACGGCATATACCTTTACACTTGCCGCGATCCCTGTTGTGCTTCTCTGCCGTCCCGATGAATTATGCCGGATAATGGCGGCGAATATGAGCGTAAAACTGGTGCTTTTAACGGTCGGGCTGGCTATAACATCCGCCGTTATCCCCTTCGGAATTTACACCATAGGTCTCAAATACACTCCCGCTTCCAAGGCGGCGGTGCTTGCCTGCTCCTCCCCCGTATCGGCAACGATTTACGGACTTATCTTTTTTCACGAATATCCCTCTCCCCTCGCCTATGCCGGCATCATTCTCGTCCTCGCCGCAATAATTCTGTTAAACATAAATATCGGCAAAAAACGAACGCCGCCCGACGGAGAGAAATAATCCGTTTTTAATCAGACAGCATCATATCCGATCTCAACTCAGAATTTTCAGTTATAAAAGAGGTTTTATGAAAAAAATCTCGGTCTGGCTTATTTTACTTGCAGGCATATTCTGGGGCAGCATGGGCATTTTTGCCCGCACGCTGCAGGAATAGGGCCTGACCACAATGCAGATTGCCGCCGTCAGGCTCTCGGTTGCTGCGGTGTTTTTCTGGGCGGCATTGCTCGTTTTCAAACCCAAGGAAGCAAAAATCAGGATAAAGGACCTGCCGCTTTTCATTGCCCTCGGCTGCTTCAGTATTGCGGGAATGTGCGTCTCGTATTTTACCGCCATTTCACTTTCTACAATGTCGGTCGCGGCGATTTTGCTCTATCTTTCGCCTGTTGCCGTCATGCTGATGTCGGCGATATTCCTTAAAGAAAAAATTACCCCGAAAAAAGTCATCGCCCTTGTCATGGCGGTGCTCGGCTGCGCTCTCGTTGCGGGACTCGGCAGCGGAGATTCGGTAGGCGTATGGGCGACAGTCGCAGGTCTTATATCGGCAATAACATACGGTTCATACAGTATTTTCGGCACAAAAGCCCTAAAAAAATACGGTCCGCTCACGGTAACGGCATATTCCTTCACATTTGCCGCCGTTGTTGTAATCGCGCTCTGCGATCCCGCGCGGTTATACGGCACGGTGGCTGCGCAGATCAGCCTGCCACTCGTTTTCTGGCTTGTCGGACTCGGTGTTGTTACGGCAGTCATTCCTTTCGGGCTTTACACGATAGGATTAAAATATACATCGGCGTCAAAAGCGGCTGTCGTTGCCTGCTCCGAGCCGGTGGCGGCGACCCTGTTCGGTCTTGCCGTCTATTCCGAAATGCCGTCGCTCACGGCATATGTCGGCATATTACTCATTCTGGCGGCGATAATACTGCTGAATATCAGAACAAAACGGGAATAGTTTTCCGGGTCATACGGAAAAAAGACCTCCGTCCGCTGCACGGGCAATCACTGCCGCACATGCGGGAAAATCACGGCAGAAACAAATACCGGTTCGGATTTCAGAATCAAAACTGCGCTTCCGCCGAAATAATAAATCGTTTCATTACCGACAGGAACCCATAACTTCCTGTCGGTTTTTTCCTTGCTTTTAAGTTCATTTTAATATCCGGCATTACAATAAGGCAATCAAGCGAAGAAAGGAGCAGAACATGAAATACCGTCATGAATGGAAGCACGAAATCAACTACACTGATCTGCTGACGCTGAGGATGCGGCTTTCCGCCGTGATGAAGCGTGACGAACATGCTATCGGCGGAGTCTACAGGATACGAAGTCTGTATTTCGACAACCTGTCAGACAAGGCGCTGAGGGAAAAGATCGACGGCGTGAACATCCGTGAAAAATTCCGTACCCGATACTATAACGGAGACGCCTCATTTATCGTTCTGGAAAAGAAGAGTAAAATAAACGGTCTGTGCGCCAAGGAAAGTTGCCGGATCACCGAAGAAGAGGCACAGAAAATCGTAAACGGGGAGCTCGGATGGATGCCGGAAAATGAACGGCCTTTGTGTCTGGAGCTGTATTCCAAAATGTGCTCTCAGGGGCTCAGACCTAAAACCATCGTCGATTATACCCGCGATCCGTTTGTCTACGGCCCCGGCAACGTGCGCGTGACCATCGACTACAACATCAGAACCGGAGCGTTCCGAACGGATTTTCTGAACCCGGAAACGCTGACACTTCCGGCGGGAGAATCTCCCATTATTCTGGAAGTTAAATGGGATGACTATCTTCCGGACATCATCAAAGACGCAGTAAGCATTCCGGGCCGCCGCGTCTGCGCTTTTTCAAAATATGCGCAATGCCGTATTTACGGATAAAT
>JAZQQT010000027.1:0-25719 GCA_045629205.1 Eubacteriales bacterium | reverse complement strand
CGGAAACTTTGTAATCCGTATCGAAGAAAGCGGAAGACCCGTTGAAGGAATCATCATGATGGACACACACGACAGGATGCCTTATACCGACGAAAACGGAGAAACATACGACGCATGGGCAAAGCTTCTCCCGGAGCAAATAGAATGGTATGAGAAACAGGTGAAGGCGCTCAAAGCAGAAGGATGCAATGATACCGCAATCATAACACACATACCGAGTTACGCATACAGAGTAGCCTTTGATACTGCATTCAGAAGCGATCTCGACCCGATGGCCGTAAATCCCTCAAACAGCACAGGCCCCGAATTCTGGAATCCCGGCTATGAAGATTCCTACGGCGTAAAATACGAAGGAGACGGCAGTTATCCCGGAGAAGACGGTGTGCTTGCCGCCATTGAAAAGCTCGGTTCAACAAAGCATTATCTCGCCGGACACAATCATGTCAGCAATTTCGTGATAAAATATCACGGCGTAAAATTTATTTACAGCATGAAATTAGGTGCCGGATGTTATTGGGAACCGAAACTTAACGGAGGAACAATACTTCGCGTAACAGAGAACGGAGTTGAGGAAGTCCGTCATGAATACGTTGATCCGTTCAAATTTACGGATTGACGCGATTATATTTACAAATCAGGAGAAAAACTTGACTGAATTTTTTAACAGAATGTCACCGGTGGCAAGCGTAATCATTTCCATAGCTTTGATGCTGTTCATCGGCTTTTTAATGACACGAATAACGAAAAAGCTGAGACTCCCGAACGTTACGGCATACATATTAACCGGTATTTTGATGGGTCCGTTCGTCTTAAATCTGATCCCGACAAAAATAAATGACGGAATGGATTTTTTACCGGATATAGCTCTTGCGTTCATCGCTTTCAGTACCGGGGAATTTTTTAAGTTATCAACTCTTAAAAAAAACGGTCTGAAAGTTGTTGTTATTACGATTTTTGAATCTCTGCTTGCATCTGTTTTCGTTTTTATCGTTACCTTCGGAATTTTGCGGCTGAACATTGCTTTTTCATTGGTCCTTGCCGCATTGGCATCGGCAACAGCCCCTGCTTCCACGGTTATGACGATCAGACAAACAGGCGCGAAGGGTGATTTTGTTGATACACTTCTGCAGGTAGTCGCACTTGACGACATCGTCGGACTTCTGGCATACAGTATTGCAATTTCCGTTGCTGCGGCATCAATTTCCGGCGGCAATTTCAGTATAGGCAGTATAATTATACCAATTCTGTCAAATACAGCCGTTCTGCTCCTCGGAGCAATATTCGGACTTCTGCTGAAGTTTGTAATGCAGAAAAAGCACTCTACCGACAACAGGTTGATCATTTCTGTCGCCTTTTTGTTTGCGTTCTGCGGTATCTGTTCTATGTTTGACATATCTCCCCTGCTCGGATGCATGTCAATGGGGACCGTTTATATAAATCTGACTGATGATGACGGTTTATTCAAACAACTGAACTATTTCAATCCGCCGATCCTGCTTCTGTTTTTCGTCCGATCGGGACTCGGATTTGATCTGAAAGCTCTTGTCAGCCAATCCGGATCAATAGGAACCGTTCCTCTGCTGCTCGTAGGTATTGTTTACTTCATAGTAAGAATAATCGGAAAATACGGAGGAGCTTTTCTCGGCTGTCTGATAACACACAAAAAACCGACGGTAAGAAATTATCTCGGGCTTGCTCTTATTCCGCAAGCCGGAGTTGCGATAGGTCTTGCCGCCCTCGGAGCGAGAACACTCGGCGGAGAAATCGGAAACGCGCTTGAGACAATCATTCTATCATCGAGCGTGCTTTATGAACTTATAGGTCCCGCTTGCGCAAAACTGTCGCTCTATCTTTCAAAATCATATTCAAACGAGCTTGAAGACATAGTGCATATCGAAGAGAAAAACGAAACCGGCGAGAAAAAATCAGAAGTCGAATTGCTTATTGAACGTATTCAGAAAATACAAACGGAGCTTCCGGAACACACCGTTTCGGAAGACGAGCAAGCATTCAATACCGCAGCAGAAGAACAGTATATGGCAATGAACGCGCGTCCGCGTCAACTGCCGAGAAGATAAGGAGGAAACTATGGATATCATCACAGATCCAATTGCAGGATTACTTGGAGAATGGTCTCAGGAGCTGAGTGTCGCGGCAATCGTTTTGCGCATTCTTTTATCAATAATACTTGCCGCGATTATCGGCTGCGAACGATCAAGTAAACGACATTCCGCAGGTTTGAGAACATTTATTCTCGTATCTCTCGCATCAACAGTAGCGGTAATCCTCGACATATATATGGGACAGACGACAGGAAAACCGCTCTATATTCTTTCAGCCGCGACAATAATCGCGACATCCACGATAAGCGTTAATTCAATGCTGTTCAGCAGCAGAAGTCAGATAAAAGGATTGACAACCGGAGTGGGACTCTGGACATGCGGTATTATCGGCATAGCGCTCGGCGCAGGTTTCTATACAGTGACACTAATCGCATTTGCGGCTCTGCTATGCAGCCTTTCTTTTTTTCCGACATTCGAAACATATCTTAAAAACCGTTCAAATCACTTTGAGATCCATCTTGAATTAAAAAGCAGTTCATATCTGCAGGATTTTGTAACGACAATACGTAAACTCGGGCTCACTATAGACGATATTGAATCAAATCCCGCTTATGTCAATTCCGGACTGAGCGTATATTCGGTCGCAGTATCAATCGCCAGCGCCGAGTTGAAAAAATACAAAACCCACAAAGAAATCATTGAAGCACTCCGATCTTTGAATTACGTTTATTACATTGAAGAAATGAATTGATAAAAATCGCTTCCCGGCACAAAAAACCGGGAAGCGATTTTTAATTCTCTATTGTTTTTTTATCTCATCAGAGCTACGGCGGGGCAGATCGTTTTTTTCAGAAAAAGCATAATATCCGCTGCCGAGCTGAATCGGCAATGTCTGTTTCTCGGCATTTGGTCTTACTGCCGCACAACAAACAACCGACGCACCCGCTGCCGTCAAGGCAGCGGCACATTCTTCCAAAGTGGCTCCGGTTGTGACAACATCGTCTACAAGCAAAAACTTCTTACCTGACACATCACAATCTTTTGCCGAAACATATGCCCCTTTTACATTTTTTTTGCGTTCTTCCCTGTCATGACATTCAGTCTGCGATTTGATGTTTTTCTTTTTTACAAGAACGCCTTTAACGGATTCTTTACCGAAAAAATCCGCTATACAATCGGCAAGAAACTCTGCCTGACAAAATCTGCGGCTGCTTTTTTTATGACGCGGAACACCCATAACACAATCAAATGAAACAGCATTGGCTCTGATTGCTTTTGCCATTCCTTCGGCGATCATCAGTCCCGCGCCTTTATCGGAACGGTATTTCAGATTATGAATAACAGGACGGATCTCATCTCCGTATTCCCAAGTGACAATAAGAGGAAAGTTGCCTGCAAATCCGGTTTTGCCTGCCTTGTCAAGCAATTTGGATTTACATTTATCACAGAGCGCCGTATTTCCGTTTTCAAGAATACCGCCGCAGCAAAGACATTGCTCAGACATAAGATAAGTTTTTATTTTATAAAAAGAATACCGCAAATCAGTCTTATTCATCTGACATCATTTCCGTGATTCTGTATTTCAGACCGCTGTATCGTCTGTCGGTAACGTTATTGTTTACCATTTGGGATATACGTTCTTTTGTGCCTACTATGATCAGAATTGTTTTTGCGCGTGTAACAGCCGTATAAAGAAGATTTCTCGTATACAACACTTTTGCGCCGTCCAGCAGAGGGAGTATTACGGCAGGAAACTCACTTCCCTGACTTTTATGGACGGTTATGGCATACGCAAGAGTTAGATCCTCAAGTAATTCGGCAGTATAATTCACAACCTTATCATCATAACGGACATCGAGACTGTTTTCGTGAGGATAGACCTTTTCTATCACCCCGATATCGCCGTTAAAAACTCCGGAATCGATTTCTCCGTTATCTTTTTCGTATGTTATATCATAATTATTCCGTATCTGCATGACCTTATCGCCTTCGCGGAAAATATCTCCCCGAAATGTGATCTCGGCTTTTTCTCCGGCGGGGTTCATTCTGTCACGAAGAACCTGATTAAGGGCAAGCGATCCGGTTGTGGTCTTTCTTGACGGACAAAGAACCTGAATGTCTTTTATTGATTCATAACCGTATGCTGCAGGAAGCCTGCGGCAATATAAATCGGCAACTTTTTCGGTTACTTCTTCGGAATCCGCAGCGTAAATATAAAAGAAATCGTTATCTTTCTGTGTGACAATCGGAAACTCTCCGTTGATAATTCTGTGTGCGTTTGTGACGATAAGACTCTTTTCGGCCTGACGGAAAATATGCTGCAGTTCTATCGTGGCAATCATGTCACCTTTTACTATATCTTTAAACACACTTCCGGGACCTACAGGCGGAAGCTGATTGGCATCTCCCAATAATATTATAGACGAATTAACCGGAACCGCCTCCAAAAGAGCATTGAAAAGAGGAAGATCAATCATGGAAGATTCATCGATAATAACCGCATCGTATTTGAGTTGATTATCCCTGTTTCTGCCGAAGACTTCTCTGTCGCCCTGTTTTGAACATTCGAGCAGACGATGAATGGTCTTCGCATCCCGTCCGCTGAGTTCTGTAATTCTTTTTGCAGCCCGCCCCGTAGGTGCCGCTACGGCAAACGAAATATTTTTATTTTCAAAAAGGCTGAGAATACCGTTTAACGTTGTTGTTTTTCCGGTTCCCGGTCCCCCGGTAAGAATCATTATGGAGTTGCAACAGGATTCTTTTATAGCCTTTTTCTGGCTCTCCGAAAACTTTATCCGACCGTCAGACTCAACCTCGGCGATATCTTTTTCAAAATTTCCGCGATATTCACGGCTGAACTTTGACGCAAGAATAAGACGGCGCGCGACGTTGGTCTCGCAATCATAAATCCATTTCAGATATACAGCATCCGTATTTGCAATCTGCCCGGCATAAACTATCTTTCCGTCGGAAGACATTTCATCCATAACCACGGCGACATCGTTTTCTTCAACCTCAAGCATATTGGCAGAAGTTTGGCGAAGCGCGGCTTTGGGGAGAAACGAGTGCCCGTTATTATACAGATTATAAGTCAGAACATACTGTATTCCGGCAGATATGCGAAGTTTACTTCCCTTATCAAAAGACATTCTGTCCGCTATTTCATCGACTTTTTCAAATGACAAACCCTGAACTTCGCAGAGTTTATACGGATTCTGCCGAATAACATCATAAGCAGACGCACCCCACATCTTGTATAGGCGGAATGCAATTACGGGTGTGATGCCAAACTGCTGAAAATAAAGCAATATGTTTTTTACTCCGACGTTTGACTTCATACTCGCAGACATCTTATGCGCTCGAACAAGAGTAATCCCTTTTATTTTGGAAAGTTCTTCGGGATTATTTTCGATAATATCAAAAGAATCCCGACCGAAAGTATTGATAATCTGCCTTGCCGTTTTTTCTCTGATACCTTTTACGATACCCGAAGACAAATATCTGAGCATAGCAGTTTCATCAACAGGAAGATGTGAATCAAAAGAGGCGACAACAAATTGCCGTCCGTATGTTGCGTGGGTAACATAGTCGCCTTCGGCTTCGATAAACTCACCTTCGGCCACAAGCGGCATTATACCGACAATACAAACCTCACCGTCGCTCGTTTCAAGCAAGCAGACGGTGTAGCCGTTTTCCTGATTGGAAAATATTATTTTTTCGATAAAACCGCTTAAAAGCATAATATTTTATAACTCCAGTTGCATGTCTGACGGGAAATACGGAAGGCGGAATCCTAGAAGATTTGCGCCTTCACAGGAAGCAGCGCGTTTAAATCTGCTGTTTACAAAACGGGTAAAAAAGGTTTCGATGCATTTATCTATTTCATCATCGGAATACTCATCGAATGTTGCGAAAGCATAGTTCCTTATATCGGCTCGTGTGAATTTATGCTTTGCGAAATAATACATAATGAAATCGTGTAGGATATAAGGTCCGACAATCTCTTCGGTCTTTTGTCCTTCAATCAATTCCGGACTTATCGGCGTTTCTATGATATCGAGAAGAACTTCCTTCAGTTCGCCTTCGGCCTTATCTGAATAATGCTTAACAAGCGCCTTAACAAGCGTTTTGGGAATACCTGCGTTTACGTTGTAATGACTCAGCGTATCTCCGCCGAACGTGCAGAAACCGAGAGCAGCCTCTGACATATCTCCTGTTCCTATACAAAGGCCGTTAACGGTATTTGCAACATCAAAAAGAATCTGAGCCCGCTCACGCGACTGAGCATTTTCGTAAGTAACGTCTTTATCTGTGTTGTGACCTATATCGGAGAGATGGGCCGATACGGCATTTTTGATATCTATTTTTCTTCCATCCACGCCAAGCAAGCCGATTAGTTTATCTGCGTTGGAAGCGGTTTTTTCAGAAGTTCCGAAACATGGCAATGATAACGCTATGATATCTGACGAATTTAATCCTGCCATTTTTGCTGCCTCAACGGATGCCAGAAGCGCAAGAGTCGAATCGAGGCCTCCGGAAATATTTATACAGAGTTTTTTCAGACCGGAGCCTTCGATTCTTGTATAAAGAGCCTGAATCTGCATCAAAGCCAATTCGGTAATGTAACGATTTTCATCGTTTCTGCCGTAATAAGGAATCCTGTCGGCAACGTTGCGCGGACGGGAATATATTATACCGTCGGATTTTGTGTAAGGAGCTTTTGCCACTATTGTCTCGGGATCGTCCATTGCCATAAAGGCAGTTGTCACACCGTTGCGGAAAATGCCGCAGAATCCCTTGAAAACATCATCGGCACTTGATTCACCGAACCCGCAGTTGGCAACCGCAACGGTATTCTGTCCTTTAAGAGAGGCCTGTGCACAGAATTCGTGAATATCGTTTTTTATACACGGATATCCTGCCATGGCAGTTGGAATAAAGATTATATCTCCTTTATCCGTGCCGTTTTTTGAAATCGTTACGTTTAACCCGTCGCGCGTAAATTTTCCGGAATTGTTTATATCACCTTTGAAAATGACTATATTCCCGTATTCCTGCGCAGATGTTACGATTGCCTTGTTATTCTTTTCCGTATAAACACACAGCATATCGATTGCTTCGTCAAGTCGTTCCTTAAAGCCTTTCTGCTGAGCCAATGCGCCGCAGGAAATACCGGTAAGAACATATGCAGGGAAAAGATAAACGTCTCCTTCTTCTTTTTCGCAAATCTCAATGATTTTCGAAGCATTATACTTCATATCACCGCATTTGATTTTAAAAACAGATGTTACTATATTCATTTTTAACCTTCCAATTTATTTGTCAAATCTATTGCCGTATTATTGCGGAACGACCATATATATATTTTATCAACAGGTTTGCCGTATATTCTTTCGGCGGCATACTTATAAAGATAAAGTTGATTTCGATATCGATTCGTTATTTCTTCAACAGACGCGTTATCGGTTTTATAGTCGATAACAGTCAGTTTACCGTCTTTTTCAATCATCAGATCTATTGCTCCCTGAATCAGCATTTCGGAAGAATCCGTAACCGATTTATCATATAACGAAGCAGGTATCCGGCATACAAATTCCTCTTCACGCCATATATTATCAGAATTTATAATCAAAGAAAACAGAATACTCTCTGAAAACGATTTGATATGACTGAAATTTTTGCGCACGGCTTCAGCCTCGGCATCGGAAATATGACCGTCGGAAGCCATTCGGTTGATCTCGGTTTCTATCTGACATTCGAAATCCCAGAAATTCATAAATGTATGTATTGCGGTTCCGGTCTGATCGGCAGACAAAGTTTGCGATTTTGCAAAATCAGGCTCTCTGAATGTAATTTCGGGCGAAATCATTTCTTCCGAGTCGCCGTCACTGTCGCCCATTCTTTTAACCAACTCGGTAACCGAAAGCTTTGCGGGAATGCGAATCTGATGAGCAGGCTTACCCGACGTAATCAGATTATTCAGTTCACTTGCGGATATGGAAAGGACTTCTTTTTTATGTTGCTCGGGCTGAATTTCCGTTATTTCTCCGGAAACGACGGAAAACAGGCCTTTATTACCTATTCCGGCACTGTAGTCGTTAAGCAAATCTCCGGCTGAATTATGGTGAACCATACGGGGAAGCATCATTTTCTCATACGAAAGTTTCTTGGATAGGAGCAGAGCCGGAGCAGGCAGAATGCCGTCGCCTTTAAGAAGTGCAATATCCTTGCATTTCGATTTTTCTTTTCCCTTTTCGTCATATGTCGGAAGAGGCATCTCTTTATCTGATACGAAGATAAGTTTGTCTCTTGCCCGAGTCATAGCTACATAAAGAAGACGAAGTTCTTCTCCGTAAAAATCGCGAAGTTTTATTTGTTCCAAAAGTTCGTAAGGCAAGGTTGTTTGCTCATATACCATATCGACGTCACGTAATTTTGCTGATATACCGTAACGCCGGTCGATATCGAATTTCTCCCAATTCTTTTTTTGATCCTGTTCTCCGTCTGTATCCACGACAAAGACCACAGGGAACTCAAGTCCCTTTGATGCATGGATTGTCATAAGACGGATACTGTCATTTTCGGCCGGAGGTAATTCGGAGCTGTCCGCTTTTGCGCTGATACAGGAAACATACCTGACATAACTGAACAGAGAACCTCCGACTGAATCGGACCAGTTTACCGTAAAGTTGTAAAATCTCATAAGATTGCGACGCCGAGTTACTCCATTGTCGAGTGATGCCGCAATATCAGGATATCTTGTTTCGGAATATATAAGCTGCAGAATATCGCCTACAGACATTGTCGTTGCAAGCAAACGATATTTATCTATATCGGATAAAAGTTTTGGGATTTTACCGTCTTTGTTTTCTGCGTTCCACTCACGGCATACGTCATAATACGGAAGTTTTTTATCTATTGCGCGTATTTTTGCACAGGTATCGGCGGATACTCCGTATAAATCGGAAAACATTACGCCGAAAAAGGCAAGATCGTCATAAGGATTATCTATAACAGTCAGAAGCGCCTTGACCGTATTCACTTCCACGGAATCGAAATATGAAGCATCGGTTTTTAAAGATGCCGTCAGCCCTAACGCCGAAATGGCACTTTCTATATCCGGTAATAAAGTGCTTTTTCTTGCAAGAACGGCGATATCACCCGGTCTGACATCTCTGGGAGAATTAGTCTTTTTATCAAAAACCTGCAGATTGCCGTCAAGCATATCGCGGATTTTTGCAGCCACTACCGCAGGAGTGTTATTGTTCGCAAAAATATATTCACAATCACATTCATTGTTCTTTACTTTGTTGGACGTAAGACCGAATACGAGTTTGTCGTCCGGCCCGTAAGACATGTCGCAGATATCCTCGGAAAAAAGTCCTTCAAAAATAAAATTGATAAATGTGAGAATGTTTTCTTTGCTTCTGAAATTTTTATTGAGAGTAATAACATCAGAAATACTTGCCCGTTCGGTAAAATTTCCGGGGTTGGAATAACGGAATCCGTAAATACTTTGTTTGATATCTCCGACGGCAAATATATTGCCCTCTTCTTTTGAAAGAGCTCTGAATAAGAGATCCTGCATATCGTTGATGTCCTGATACTCGTCGATCACAATCTCCGTATATGATTCGGATAACTGTTTCGCCAAATCGGTTTTAACAAACGATTTATTCTCAAAATCATAGTCCTCAATAAGCAATCCGAGAGCGGAACGGCAAATATAATCAAATGAAAACACATTCGTTTTTTTGTATTTTTCATCGATTGCCTTTGCGTAATCCTTAACGAAATCAAAAAAAGCTTTTATCTGAGGATATAACTCGGTAAAATCTTTTTCAGCATCTGCTGAAGTAACGGAAAAAATACTTTGTTTGCAAAAATCCGCAAATTTCTTACGGTATACAGAATATTCTTTTGTTTCCCTGTCAGTGCAGCTGAAACTTCTGGGGAAAGACGACGGGATTTGTTGAATAGCATAATCCCAATTATTTGAAGCAAAGCCTTTATTCATTTCAGTCATACAGTTCAATTCGGTCTGTATCTGATTAAGGCCTTTTTCAGTTAATGAACTGATTTTTATAAAATCATTCCACAGTTTAATAAAGCTATCCAGCAACTGTCCTTCTGTTTCGCATGCCAATTTTAAATATCCATCGGGTTTTTTGTATTTTTCCAGTTGGTAATCAAGCCATTTATCGGGAAACGGAATTGAGCACAAAGCGTTGTAAAGTTTGTCTACCGCAGACTTGAAGCTTTCGGATGAGTGTTCGCCTCCGAAAAGACGTATTGCCTTACTGAAATTATTTTTGTTTGAAGAATAATACTCTTCGAGCAATTTATTAAAGCATGAATCCGCTAAAACATCTTTCTCGGTATCGGATATTATTGAAAAATCCGGTGATATTCCGAGCGTCTGGAAATTACGGCGAAGAAGCTTGCCGCAATAAGAATCTATAGTTGTAATATCAGCGCCGAAGACCGACATTTTTTGTTCATTAAGATGACGTTTTCTTTGTAAATCACTTTCTTCTTCGGCTGCTTTTGCGATATTGTCGGCAATACGGGCTTTCATTTCAGCAGCTGCTGCTCTTGTAAAAGTGACCACCAGAAGTTCGGATAAAGGATTCCCTTTTTTAACGAATTCGGTAACTCTTTGGGAAAGAACGGCTGTTTTACCGGAACCTGCGGCGGCGGAAACAAGTATGTTTTTCCCATAAGGGGCATCTATTGCTTTTTTCTGTTCATTGGTCCATGGGGGCATTTTGTTCCACCTCCTGTTTCATTTCTAAAAACGCATCCTTGGGTTTTTCAAATTGTTTTACACAACCGTAATGCTCACAAAGTCCGACATATTTGCAATACCGACAGGCCATCAGTATTTTTTTGTCGTATGAATCCTTTTTATCAAGCGGATTCTTTGCGATATCGCCATTGACTATAGCTTTTGTCATTTTTTGCAAGAGGAAACCGATATAACCAAATATTATTTCATATTGATCCGACTGTATATATTTTATATTTTTTTTATCATAACCCACTGCAGAATTCACATCGACATCATCCAAAAGAATACCGGAAGGCAGGTTGGATTCTTTCATATTCCTATATGCTTCTTCAAAGCCTTTATTCCGCTCGACTTCGTTTATGGAGGCTTTTGCTCTTAAATAAGCAGCTCCTGCAGGTAAAACATCATAAGATTCTTCTTTTTTCATCTCGGCAAGTATTTTTTTGAGATAAAGAAGCATTTGAATATCCAGTCCGTTATAGATATTGTTTAAATCAAACTTCTTTTCACCGGTTTTATAGTCATTTACCGTGACGTAAGTTTTTCCGTCTTTTTCGTATTTATCGACTCTGTCTATTATTCCGGCGACGTAAACATTTCTTCCGTCAATGCTGTATTCGGGTGATGACGAGTCAATCTTTTTTTCGAAAAAGATCGGAATAAACTGTGAATCATCAATCACTTCCTTAAACATATGCGCAAGACGTGATGCCTGACTCTTAAGAATATTGATATAAGATTCAAGGGAGTTTGGCAATTTATCCCCTATCAATTCCGACATATACTGTTTTGTAATGTTACCGACCGCGTTTTTGATATCTTCGTCGGTATTTATATCTTTTCCGAATCGCGGAACGATCAGCTCGAGAACGTGATGAATATAATTACCGGTCTCAAGAGCCCCAAGTTCCGAAGAACGTTCGTCGGGGAAACGCATACCTTTTTCGATAAAGTATTTAAATCTGCATTCGAAGAAATTACTGACCGACGTTGCCGACAAATAAATTTCATCTCCGAAAAGAGCTCTTGACGTTTCGGGAGAAAGTTTATCTCCGTTTCTGTCCGGGTTATTTATCAAACCGGAATATGCGGAGTTATTTACGAAATAATCACGCAGCAACCCGGAACCTGTTCTGCTCATAACGGAAAAAGCGGACTTCTCATTGCGTATACGCGATTCAAACCCCTTTCCGGAAATATACGGAGAAACATCTTCTTTTATTGCTCCGTCGACAAAACAATCAAGGATGTTTTTAACATACGGCGAAACGGATTTACCACCGTCGGCCGAATATAAAATATACAGTTTTTCACGAGGCGACGTAACGGCAACATATGCGAGATAACGGTCAAGAACAGCGTAATCTTTATCCGTCATACCATATTCTATTCCGTGTCTGCGGAGAGACTCGATGTCGTTGAATCGAATCAGCGGATCTTCGCTCACTGCCGACGGAAAAGAATTATTATCCATACCGAGAATAAAGGTGCATTTGGGCGACATAAACGGCAAATTACCGATATTACCGGTAAGGACTTCGTTGATTGCCGTGGGAATAACGCTGATTTGTTCTCCGTCGATTGCCGACATCAGTAAGTCGGAGAAAACGGATAAAGGAACTTTATCGTTACCTGCGACGGAACACAAATCTTCCATCGCAGTTATAAGCATTCCGTAAACACGGGCCTGTTCGGAATAAATCCTGTCGTTTACAGATAAAAACTTCTGTTGAATATCTTCAAGTTTGCTTTTAACATTGACCCGATTAAAAACGTCATATAACTGTTCGCAAAGTTCCGAAACGGTTTTGTCTTCAGCCGCCGCTTTGAAATCTTCCACAAACCGCACAATTTCTTGTCTTACGCGGTTAACGGAAGCAAGAGTGCTTTCGTCATTCTTTTCTGATGCGCTGAAGCCTGACGGTTTGTATACAAAATCGTTTTTTATATTATTTACAGCGGTTTTCCACGTCTTCAAATATGTTTCGAAGGCAAGGGAATCTGCACGTGACACATTAAGAAATTCAGTTTTAAGCAGAGCAATAATTGCCGACTCGGAATAACCGTCTGCGGCAAGGGTCAAAAGTGACGACACGAAAACAACAAGCGGCATATGAAGCATACCCGTTTTTTTGTGAGCAAAAAACGGAACGTCATACATATTGAATGCCGATGCCAGATATGGGGCATATATATCCATATCCCTTGCAGTTACACAAATATCGGAATATGAATATCCGCAATCGGCAACGAGACGAGATATTTCCGCCGCAGCAGCCTCGACCTCATCGTAAAGGTCTGCCGCTTTATATAGTCTGATATTATCTGATTTATCACCATAACGCCGAACGTCGTCTGAAAACACATTTTTTGCAAGATGGGCAATATCCGGAGAAATAAAACGTATTGATTCTTTGATTACATCTATTTGAACATCACTGCCGTTTTTCTCAAGGAACGCTATAAGCGCTTCTCCGCTTTGTGCCACGCCGGATAGCAGTGAAACATTATCGGAATTTCTTTCGGTATACGGCAAAGCAACAGTTACGTTTTGTGATTGTTTGCATACTGCATTAATAACAGAGCGCTCGCCGGGATTGACAGTTCGGAAATTATCAAAATAAAAAACGTCATCGGAAAACAAATTCTCGGTTTCGAGCAGCTCACAGACCTTGGAATATATATCGTTGGAATCAAAAAGTCCGGAATCGAAAAAAGATTGATACTGAAAATACACAGCAGCTATATCATTAAGTCTGGGAGAATCAAGCAAAGCGGCTGTTTTGCCGAAGTCCGCTGCCGTTATTCCGGCTGTTTTAAATTGAGAGAAAATATTTACCAGGCGTTTAATAAAATCAATACTGAATTTTTTATTGTTATAATACACGAAAGCCGGAGACGCAAGTTTAACGGCCTTTTCACAAAGCACATTACGACTGCATTTTGATATACCGACATATTTTCCTCCAACCTGCTTGAAGATATAATTTGCAAGCCTTTTGAAAGACATCAGACGAACATGTGAAAAACGCTGTTCGCCGAGAATATCAAGATAAAACTTTTCGGATGAAACAGTATACTGGTCGGGAACAATAATATAAATTTTTGCACGAGGTTTTAAGGAACCGCCGTCTATAACAGACGCCGCTTCCTCGGCGATTTTATAACTTTTTCCGCTTCCGGTAAGTCCGAGAATGACACGAGCCATTATTTTTTTCTCCTCTTATATATCGAACAGGAGCTGTTGCAAAGCAGCAGCTCCAAAAATGTATTAATCGGAATAAATAATTTCAAGAACTTCCCTGAAACGTTCAGGATTGGTTTTCCGAAGAGCATTAAGCTGATGCCCCATATAAAGAAACATATCCTGTTCCTCATATAAACTGAAATACGCAAGAACCTTAGACAAATCCATTCCGTACATATCACAGATTTTTTTGAGAACATGCTGAGACGGTATAATAGGTTTTCTCGTTCTGGGATCCATACCCTTTTCAAGCGCAGAAAGATAGGTATGGCTGATATTCATTGCACCGGCTGCGTCACGAAGAGATAAACCGAGTTCCTTACGCCGTTCGAGAAGCATATCTCCGAATGTCATACAACGCCTCAGTTTTCGTCCCAGTTATGCCAAACATCCTGAACATCATCGTTATCCTCAAGAGCATCAAGAAGTTTCTGCATATTTTTAATATCGTCTTCATTATCAAGAGTTATATAATTTGAAGGAACCTGCTCGATTCCGTCTGATACAAACTCATATCCCTTTTTCTCCAAAGCATCTTTTACATCATAAAATGCTTCCGGAGAGGTGTAAATTTCCCATACTTCACCTTCATCGGAATAATCTTCCGCTGCGACGTCCATGATATCTTCCATAAATTTTTCTTCATCGTAATCTTCTTTGGAAATAACCATAACGCCTTTTTTTGCAAACATCCAGGAAACAGAACCGCTCTGACCGAGATTTCCGCCGAATTTATCAAAATAATGACGCACATCACCTGCTGTTCTGTTACGGTTTTCGGTAAGAGCTTCAACAATAATTGCTATACCGCGAGGACCGTAGCCTTCATACTGAATATTTTCATAATTGCTGTCATCATCACCGCCTGCGGCTTTTTTGATACAGCGTTCTATGTTATCGTTAGGAACGTTACTTGATTTTGCTTTTGCGATAACGTCTTTTAAGCGAGAGTTGCTTTCAGGATCCGGCCCACCCTCCTTAACCGCCATAACGATTTCTCTTCCGATTTTTGTAAATACGGCTGCACGCTGAGAGTCAGTTTTCTCCTTCTTGTGCATAATGTTTTTCCACTTGGAATGACCTGACATATCTAAACTCCGTTTCTGAATAATTATTTATTTTGCTGTTTTACTTTTTACGAATGATAGGAACAGTATCGGGAGGACCCAAATCAAATTATATACAAATACCCACACGGGGGTAACGATTACGGGATTAATCAAAAGCGCGACGAAAGTCAATACCATACCGAGAACTATTCCGATCTGACATGCAAGAATTGCATATTCAATAATGGAAAGAAGGTTCTTTGCGTGACGGACAGCTTCAAGAATGCCGATCGACCGCTCTGTTGAAATCATACAAGGAGAATCTTCGACTTCAAGGGTCTGTCGCATTTCACGGATAGCGTTGCTTTCTTCCGTATCGGGAACAATAACCGAAGCATTTTGCATATCGAATTTTTTACGGACAAAACTCTCTGTTATATTGCAATCGGTCGTATCGATAATAATATTAAAATCTCCGCCTATTTGTTCTGCGGAACGTTTCATAACCCTGTCCGCTTTATAAGTAAAGATATACGATGCCGACATCTTTCCGTTGACAGCGCAATACATCAGGCTCCCTTCGGTTGACAAGGCCGCCTCTTTTTCCTGAGGATAAACCTCAATGTTATGAGATAGCATAAGACTGCGGCTGCCTATAATGACACTGTCCTGACCGAAATCGGCTATATATCCGTATCCGCTGAGATTTTTTATTTTATCCGGCGCCGGAATAAGCCGCTTTCCGTATTTTATAAAACCGAGAAAGCAGTTGCTTTCGGGGGCACCGGAATGAGCAAAGACAGATGCTGTATATTCGACTGCCTTAAAAATTGTTTCAAGATCAGAAATACGTATTTTTTCGATTACGATATCTTCCACAGGAAACATCTCGATATCTTTTACCATCAAAGTATCAATATCTTTAAGTCTTGTTAAAGATTGATACCCGAATAAAACGCTTCCGAGACGACGCAGTTTATACTGTGCTATGAGATACGGCATAACAAAAGTCATCTCTCCGGTAAAAGAAGCTATAACGGCAAACATCGCAGCAAACGCATTAAAAAAAGCATTCCCGCCGTAAATAATGAGAACCACAAAAGGAATGACAAATGCCGCAATGATGATTACAGGAACAAAATTTTTATTTTTTTCCTCGGATGGATCTTCGGCATAAGTGTCACCGATCACATCGGGGAATCTAATAATCGGATTAATAATACAAACTCTGCTGACAAATCTTCTTGCAAGATTAACTTTTCCCATTTCAACAAGAAAGACACTGTTATCGAGAACAAGATTAAGGTTTTTGATAATCTCTTCTGCGAATATAAGTTTCATAATCATAGAAAGCGTAATCGCAAGAAAAATAATGGGAGAATATGAGAAACCGTTCCCCATAAATAAAAGCGCGATTGAATGAAGCGCGTTTGCGATAAGGGCCGCTACGTTAAAAGAATCATTGGACGGCTGTTTCTGAAAAACGGAAATTATGGCATCGTTGAATTCTCTTCTGCAAAAATAGTAGATGACGCCAGACATAACCAGCGAACAAGAGGCAATTGCAGACACAGCGATACCGATTAAGGACAATATCGTCATAAGAACTGTTGCGAATGCGGAAACAAGGACTTCTATTACGATACGGTCTTTTGTTTCATGCGCAATTTCGTTCTGAGCCGTTACTTCCTGTCGAAACAACTACAATCCTCTCCTTTGTCTTAAAACTTCATACATCATTACCCCGCCCGCCACAGAAACGTTAAGGGAATTTATTTTACCCATCATGGGAATTTTAACATGAAAATCACTGACATCGAGAACAAGCCGAGAAATACCGTTTCCTTCATCACCGAGAACAAGAGCTACTCCTCCGGCAAAATCTGTTTGGTATATATCGGTTGCTTTTTCCGAACCACCGTCAGCGGAATAAATCCAGACATTGTTCTCTTTCAATTTATTAACCGTTTCGGCAATATTAACGACACGTGCTATTTTTACATGTTCACATGCACCTGCCGCCGATTTATAAACTACAGGGGTCATACCGCAGCTGTTCCGTTTGGGAACGATGACACCGTGAACACCGCATGCATCTGCAGTTCTGACGACAGCACCGAGATTGTGAGGATCTGTAACTCCGTCGAGGATAACGATAAAAGGTTTTTCACCGCGTTCTTCCGCAAATTTAAGCATATCCTCAACGGTACTGTAAACGAAATCGGTTATCAGGGCACAAATCCCCTGATGTTTGCCCTTGTCGGACATCATATCGAGTTTCTGTCTGTCCGCTTCGATAACAGGTATATGTCTGTCTTTGGCCTTTGCGATAAGCGAGATAAGAGATCCGTTAATCTCGCCTTTTTGGACATATATTTTATCAATTGTTCTTCCGCCCTTCAGGGCTTCCATAACGGGGTTGCGGCCGTAAATTATATTATTATCAAGCTTTTCCATTATTTAGTTCCGAATATTCTGTCGCCGGCATCTCCGAGGCCCGGAACGATATATCCGTGGTCATTGAGTTTTTCATCCAAAGCAGCGCAGTAAACCTCAACATCGGGATGATCGGCATTTAGCTTTCTGACACCTTCGGGAGCGGCGATGATATGAACACTCTTTATATTCTTACAGCCTCTTGCTTTAAGTCTTGTTATAGCATCTGAAGCGGAACCGCCTGTTGCGAGCATGGGATCGAGAATGATTACTTCTCTTTCGGCAATATCCGACGGCAATTTGCAGTAATATTCAACAGGTTCAAGTGTTTTCGGATTTCTGTAAAGACCGATATGTCCGACTTTTGCAGCAGGAACAAGACTTAAAACGCCATCTACCATTCCGAGACCGGCTCTGAGAATCGGAACTATTGCGAACTTCTTACCTGAAAGAATATGCTGTTTTGTTTTGCATATGGGAGTTTCGATCTCAATCTCCTCAAGCGGAAGATCTCTTGTAAACTCATAACACATAAGCATCGCGATTTCACTTGCGAGTTCTCTGAAATCTTTTGACCCTGTTTCAATCTGTCTCATCATCGTAACTTTGTGCTGAATAAGAGGATGATTGGTAATATTAAGTTTCAAATCTTCGTTTCCCATTGTAGTTCTCCTTGTATATAAAGAAAATTAATCTTCGTTTTCAATCATTGCCACGCGGATGGCGTGTTTCCCGCCGTCAAATTTATTATCAATAAAAATACCGACAAGTTTCAGCGCTTTTTCGACGGACATAACGCGAGCGCCGAGACACATAACATTGGCATCATTGTGGCGGCGTGTAAATTCCGTTGAAAACTCATCTGAGCAAACAGCAGCTCGAATTCCTTTGATTTTATTTGCCACCATCGACATTCCTATACCCGTGCCGCATACAAGAATCGCCATTTCACATTCGCCGCTGTTAACGGAAGCACAGGCTTTTTTTGCAAAAACGGGATAATCGCATGATTCTTCGGAATATGTGCCGAAATCCATTGTCCGAATACCCTTTGAAGACAGAAAATCGTTTATTCTGTTTTTCATGTAAAAGCCGGCATGATCGGAAGCTATTGCAATCATTCGTGTTCTCCTTTTTCGGTTCTTTCTCTTTCCGCCTGTGACGGTCTTAAATATTCAGGAAGGAGTGATTCTGCGTCAATACAAACACAATCTCCCGCCAAAACAGCACTTATAATTGAAGATGCTTTTATTCCGTCGGTGAAAATTTCAGCCGAAAAACCGTTAAGACTATCCGAACATAACGCGGCACCGTCACCGACAAAATACGCAGGCAATCCGTATTGTCCCGACAAATCGATTGTTTCTGCGACCGCTTCTGAAACAGATGACTGTCTATCCTGACACAGACGTGTCATTACCCCGTTTTGAGACAGGAACAATGCATTATACAGCATATTACGTCTTGCATCAAAAGAAGCACAGATGATCCCGTCAAATCCGCAATATCCGTAAGCAAGAGCCGTCATTGATGACACAGCGTAACACGGAATATCATCATTAAAAGCCAAGCCTTTTGCAGTTGAGATGCCTATTTTTAATCCTGTAAAAGATCCCGGACCGACAGTGACGCATATTCCGGAAAGATCGGAAACAGACAATCCGGTAAATTTCAATGCGGCATCAATTGAGGGAAGCAACGTAACCGAATGAGTTTTACGGACATCCGTATCAATATTGCAGAGAATTCTTTTCTGACCGTAAACGGCAACCGAACAGGTTACAGAAGCGCAATCGATGGCTAAAAGATTTTCTGTGAAATTTTCTTCTTTATTAAACACCTGATATCACGTCCTCGGAAAAGGTTATAATTCTCTTATTATCGCCGTCGCCGTATTGAAAAGAAATATACAGATCAAACGGCACACAGTTTTCGGCAATTTCAGCCCACTCAATCAGCAAAAGATCACCGTCTTCGGTATCGGCAATACATGATGCAAAAACATCTTCGGAAGAAGAAAGACGGTATAAATCGATATGATAAACGGTTATTCCGCAATCATATCTGTTACAAAGGGCAAACGTCGGACTTGTAACTCTGTCATTATATCCGAGACCTTTCAAGACTCCTTTTACAAATGCGGTTTTACCTCCGCCAATTTCACCGGTTAACGAAACATTAAACGGAAAAGCAGAATGGTTTTTCCTGATAAAATCAGCGAATCTGATACCGAGCTCCGATGTTTCGGATTCGGATTGAGTAGTATATGAAACAGTTTTTCTTATTTTATCTTGCATTTCTGAACTCAAAAAATAATATATCTTTAATATTATATATTAATAATATATATCTGTCAATGATATTTTCAATCAAATATCAGTTATTTTGCGAAGAATAATCCAAAACGGCAAGGACATCCGTTGCCGACAGTCCTTTTACCTTGGATGTTCTGCAAACAAGAGAAAACGCAAGCGCACCGACATCAAGGCGTGAATCGCCGTAATAGAAATGAGCTTTATTTTCAACAGAAGGAAGCGACGCCTGTCTGTAAAGCCCCACGGCATTACAATCAGAGGAAACTGTTAATATATATTTTCCGTATTCCAAATCCTCAAACTGCAGATACAGAGTCTGTCCGTCTTTAACGTTTGAAAAGGATGCCGTATACAAAGGTGAACCGGCGAGCGAGTCCTCATACCCGTCTGTATATTCATAAACGGAAAGCACAACAGTATTTTCAGAAAAAGACGGAACTGATGCCGTTACCTCAAATCCGCAAAAATCACGAACGTTATTGATATATACGCCGGCAATTTTATCCTCGTCAAGCATAAACAAATACGGTTCGTCGGTTTCGGCAAAAAGATTATAATATGTATAAACCGCTTCCTTTTGCCCAGAGCAAGCCGACAGGATAACCATGCAGAGCAAAACAAATAACGTTACAACCGTAATTCTCAGTTTCATCGGTTTCTCCTATTCTGAAATCAAAAAAGTCCCATATCCGTATATTTTTTCCCAATCCGCGGGAAGACGTCTTTCTCTGACAATACCGCCGGGTTCATCTTCCGGAATATTGCCTTCTATAGTAAGAATATACAGCTTATCTTCGGATTCATCATATTCTACACCCGTAACCAATCCGGTATGATCGGTCACGCCGTCAAAATCATAATCGAAAACTATTATATCTCCTCTGCGGGGAACAATAGAACCGCGTTTGAAAAACCAGCCTTTTTTACTGTAAAAATCAACGCAACCGCCGGAATAATCTGTTTTGGGATAATACAGTTTAAGATAATTCAAGCCGGTTTCTTTTTCTGCCTGAGAAACGCACCAAATCACATATTCAGTGCACCATGCTTCGTATGGATGGCCAAAGAATTCCCCGTATTTCGTATATCCTTTTTTTCCTTCACATTCTCCGAGTTGGCTTTCTGCAATCGATACCAATTTTTCCACGAAAGAATACTCTTTATATCCGTGAAAAAGCGGGAAAGTCGAATAAACTTTAGGAGATGTTTCTTTTTCCGGATATTCCACTATGGGAGTTTCAGGATCCGACGACTCTGAGCGAGGAAGATAAATTATAAGCAAGACACCTATAATAAACAAAATAACGGCAAGTACAAAAGCGGTTGTCTTGCTGCTGTTTCTTTGTTTCATTACCTCAAACCCACCTGCCCGAGCGTTAATCTGAATACAAATTATATCGCTTATTTTTGAATATATTGTTACATTGCAATTTTTTATATTGACAAAACAAATCAGTTTGATATAATAACAAGGTCAACAGACATTTTGCGGGTGTAGTTCAATGGTAGAACATCAGCCTTCCAAGCTGATTGCGTGGGTTCGATTCCCATCACCCGCTCCATTTTTTTAAAGAGCAACCGAAAATCGGTTGCTCTTTTCTTTTTATTTACCTGATATTGTCAATCCGTCAAAAGCCACATACGGAAGTGCAACGTCCCCGTCACAAACCACATCCGAAGAAACAGCGCGGAGATTATTGAACATATCGGCAAAATTACCGTTTATCATAGTTTCTGAAACAGCATATTTTATTTTGCCGTTTTCCACATAAAAGCTATTCTTTGCGACTCCGGAAAAATCCCCGTTTGAAGCAGGCTGTCCGCCTGAGAATCTTCCGATAATAATACCTCTGTCAATTCCTCTGATAATATCATCAAGAGATTGATTACCCGGTTTGACAATAAGTCCGGAGGAAGCTGTCGCACGTTTATTTCCGGTTTTATTGGCAACATAAGAAGAAATCGCGAAATTTTTAAGAACGCCGTCTTTAATAATATCCAAATCCTCACTCAGGTAACCTTCGGAAGTATACTTCTCACCGCAGACAATTCTATGATCACTCGGATTGAGAGAAACGGTTATCCGTTCATCTACAACCTTCTGACCGAGTTTGTCTTTCCATATCGAGGTTCCGTCCAAAATAGCCATATCGCCGCAGAAATCGGACAAAATCGTTTCAACCGCTTCGGCAAAAGAAGCGGGAACGAACAGAACCGTGCCGACAAATTTACCGTCTACGGGAACGGTTTCAATTTGTTTTTCTATATCAGAGAAATCTTTTTCGACCGTGCCGAGTCTGTAAAACGGGGTATCGAGATTATCAACGGTAAAACCGGACCCGTAAAAAGATGAGGTTTTTTCCCCGTCCAATGCCGAGAACATTAATTCAGCCGAATAATCACCGGCAAGAACCGAATATAAAACGCCGTTAGAGTTTGCGTATGCTTTTTCCACCTTAACATGTGTTACGATGACCTGCTGCAATATTACCTTCGGATATTTTTCTTCAGCATACGATACCAATTCTGCCGTTCTGTCAAAAAGTTTATCCGTTTCAATATCAGGCGAGCCTTCTACAAAATCCTGATTGACGGAAACGGGAGCCACTTCCCACGCATCGTCAGGAGTAGCAGATTCCGACATCTTTATACATTCATCTATAGCACCGGATATTGAATCGGAATCAATTTTATTTATATTTACAAATCCTTTTTTTCCTTCATTGTAAACGGTTATCGAAAGAGAACTTTCAAATAACGTGCGCATAAGAGAAAATGCGCCATTATCGACATTGAATTCGGTCTTTACCGCAGAAGAAACAGAGCAAAAAGCTTTATCTATCCCGCGTTTTTTTATATCGTCTATAATATTCTGAGCAAGCTGTTTTAATTCGTTGACGTTCATATTATCTGCCTCCGACCATTATTTTGCAACGCAGTTCCGGACCGCCCATACCGACAGGCATCGGCTGTTTTTTTCCGCAGAATCCCGAGCTTGACCAATTGATATTATCAGAAACCATATCGACTGTCTTAAGCATTTCAAAAGCAATTCCGCTGACGGTCGTATCAAAAATTGCTTTACCGAGTTTGCCGTTTTTGATTTCGTACCCCATAGTAACGCCGAACATAAACTCACCGGTAGAGTCCGCCTGTCCGTTATTGGTTTCAATAAGATAATATCCGTCGTCTACGGATGCAATCATATCCTCCAATTTATCTTTTCCGGGATGAACCGCCGTGTTTCTCATCCTTATCAACGGCTCATCACTATACGCAAAAGCACGCGCATTTCCGCACGGTTTCATTCCGAAATGCTTTGCGGTTTCACGATTATTCATATATCCGACCAATATACCGTGATCTATAAGTAACTGGTCACATGCGGGAACGCCCTCGTCATCGACATAAACAGGAAGAGGCGCCTGCTTCCCGAAAGCCTCGTATGCGAAATCAGTCATAGAAACAAGATCGGATCCGACTCTTTTGCCCAAAGAACTTGCGGCAACCGAACCGCCGAGAACCATATCCGCCTCAACGGTATGTCCGACTGCTTCATGAGCGATCATACCGGCAAGATCGCCGCCCAAAATAACCGTTTTGAGTCCGGCGGAAGCGAAGACGCCTTCCCTCTTTTGCATAAGACGTTCATGCTGCGCATCTATATCCGCAAAAAGTCCGGACGGCTTATCGAAAATATTATCAAACGTTCCGAATCCTCCGAATGCTTTGAAAACTTCTACGGGAGCACCGGCATCCGTCATAGCCGTCATAAAAACATATATATAACTGCGCGGAGCAAAGAAATGAGCGTCGGCTCCGTCGGATGTGCATAAGAGCTTTTCCATGCTGTCACATGAAACGATAACGCCTCTGCTTGCGAGATCCGGATATTTCGCGGCTATGTATCCGTCGATTTCCCTGGCATAATCTATATACACTTTCTGTTCAATATTATCAGGACTGATAACCATAAATTTTTTTTCGTATGGAATGGCATCTATTGTTTTTACAATGCCTGAACCTGTGCGTTTTTCCATAAACTCCGCATTTGCACCTGCGGCTTTTATAACATTCCTCGCTGTTTCCGTATTATATTCCGCAGATGAAGACAATCCGCAAACTCCGTTTTTATATACGCGGGCAGAAACACCGGAAACTTCATTACGGCTGTTTCCTACCAGATTACCGGAAAGAATCTGAACACCTCGTCTCGTGCTGATTTGAGCTCTGACTTCAGTATGCAATCCCGGTAAAAATTCATTTTTTACTTCCGAAAGAAAATCTTGAAGCAAGACAATATTCTCCTTTAAAATATATTTACGTCAAGTATACCATATTAAAACAATACATGCAAGTAAAAAAAAGAAAACGCCCACTTTGTGGGCGTAAACTCATTCACCGTGATATGCTATATTTGCGATGGCATCAATAAGTTCAGTGTCTTTTTCGGCAATCGGATATGTGTCTGCAAGTCCGTTTACAATACTGTTTGTCTTTTCAACAATTGCAGCATTCTTACAGGTCGCATAATCATAAATATACCTGCGATCGATAAACATGACAAGCAGAATTCTTCCCCCACCGATGAATATACCGACATCTCCGGTTTTTCTGCTTTCGTCCATAAACCACTCTTCGGCATCATCTGAACCGATATCGCTTACCTTTTGGTTTGTCAATAATGAAGCATCGTCGTCATCCGTCATACCAGCGGGAAGAGTTTCCCGATATTTTGCCTTGAATTCTTCCGGGGTGGACACGGAATCTTTAAAAGAATATGCTTCGTCACGACACCGATTAAACTCATCCTCATTGGAATAAGAATACATTTTTATACGAAGATCTACTTCATAAAAATCCTTGATATTATCCTGTCTGTACTGCTCAATTTCTTCATCGGTAAGTTCAAGCGAATCGTGAATATAATCGGAATATGCCAATGCGTATTTGATTTTTTTTGCTATTTCCTCAAACACAGCCCTTGTCGTAGTCGGTCCGTAAACAGCGAACAAATGGTTACTCAAAGATAACTTGGATTGTTTTGCCAATACCTTCTCTTCATTTATCATCTGCTTTGCATAATCGTCAAGGACAGACTGCTCGACTTCAAATCCCGCGTCTTTGCCTGCGCTGTATAATCTGATAATCGGAATGAAATATGATAAAGCATAATCCTTAAAATATTGATCCCATGTAGTATCTTCTTTATACTTTGCGTTTTGACGATCGGGAGTCAGTGAAAAGTCATAGCCGGAATATTTCATTTGGCTATACATAACGGAAGAATATGTATAATACGACCTGCATAACATATACATATAATCTGCCGGAGTGATTTCATAATTACCGACTTTTGCGACAACGCCTTCCGGCAATTCAGGAACTTTTGCGCATCCCGTTCCGAGAGATATACAGAAAACAACAAGCAAAAGCAACGCTACCGCTTTTGTAAAAACAGATTTCATAAATTTTCCTTTAATTCAAAATATTACCTTGTGCATCAAACAAAGGAAGCTGTTCAAGATAAATAATATCGTCACGGTCCTTTGCATCACCTTCGGCAAGAACAAACATTTTGCCGACGATATTTCCGCCGATTTCATTAACCAGATGCTCGATTGAGGCGAGAGAACCGCCGGTTGAAATAACATCGTCGACGATAAGAATTCTCTTCCCCTTCATTTTAACCGCATCGTTACCGTCGAGATAAAGCATCTGTTCTCCGACAGTCGTGATCGATTTATCGGCAAAACCGATCACATCACGCATATAGAGTTTTTTCTTTTTGCGGACAACAAAGTCGGATCGTAGCCAT
>JAZQQT010000026.1:0-15080 GCA_045629205.1 Eubacteriales bacterium | reverse complement strand
CTTTTGCGTCAAAATCCTTGGGATAAATAAAGATCGCCGAAGGATATTCGGTGTCAACAGCGGAAAGTTTTTCAAGGTTTCCGTCATATGTCGCTGATGAGCTTGTCGGCGTCCGGTAGGATTCCATAAGAGCCGCGAGCTCTTCTTTAGAGAGCGTTGCGAGATATGCCTGCTGCTCCGGTGTGAGAGTTGACATATCGAATTCCGAATAAGTCACTTCACCGTCTTCGGAGAACGGAAGACCCGTAAAGATGTCTGTTTCCGGGTTCGCTTTCTGTTCCTGAATAATCGCGCTGTCGTTGTTATGAGTGATAATGTAGTCGGTTAACGAGCGGAGATATCCGATAGAACCGTCGCTTTCCATAACCGTGTTGTCCGATGGAGCTATAATTCCGACGATTTTAAGCTTCATCCCGTTTTTCACGGCATTGTT
Source organism: Eubacteriales bacterium (assembly GCA_045629205.1). Taxonomy (GTDB): domain Bacteria; phylum Bacillota; class Clostridia; order Oscillospirales; family UBA644; genus JAZQLP01. Next base: position 14,647 of record JAZQQT010000026.1, on the reverse strand, counting down.
CATGTAATCGGTGTCGCGTGATTTGTCGATCCATTTTCCGCTGTCGTCTTTTTCATAAATATCGGTCGGGAGGAGAACTGTATATTCGAGGTTAAGAATTTCGTCATAAGTGAAAGATACGGCTTCTGTTTCGTATTCTTCGCCCTGAGCGGCTTTTTCCATAATGGTTCTGAGCTCGCTCTGATCTTTCAATCCGAGAGAATAGAGAAGAAAGTCGGAAACAGTTCGTGAATCGTTTGTGATAAACACTACTTCGTCGCAGTTCTTCGGCCATCTTCCTGCAACAACATTATACTGTGATTTGAGCAGTTCTTCGTTGTCTATCATTTCTTTCCAGCTTTCCATACCGGAGGTGATGACCGAACGCTGTGACATGCCTGCTCCGCTTCCTCCCGCACCTGCAGTCAGCATTTTCATGACCGAGGAAGGATTTACCTGCAGCGCGTTTCCGTCTTTGTCGAGAGTATAAATACAAGCGTTGATATCATAAGAATATTTTATGTCATTGCTGAGTTCTTTTATTCCGTTGGCATCGTCATCGATAAACGACTTGAATTCTGTCAGGTCGTTTGTCTCGATCTGAGCCATCATTGTTGACATCATATCCGACATTATGTTGGCGGAGTAGATTTTTCCGTCCTCTTTGTCACCGTTTACCGCGTTTTTCATATCGGAGAATGAAGTGAGCAGACTCGACATATTGACGGTCTGAGAAGTGATTTCAAGAGGATAGGATGAAAGTGTATCTTCCTCAACCTTGTTGATATATGCGTTAAACCCGTTTGCGAGCGACATTATGAGAGCGATACCTATGATGCCTATTGAACCCGCAAACGCCGTAAGAAACGTTCTTCCTTTTTTAGTGAGAAGATTTGTAAAACTGAGCGACAATGCCGTTAAGAAAGACATTGAAGGTTTCTTTTCTTTTTTCGTTTCTTTTGTCGCAGCCGCTTCTTCGCCTGAATAGGGCATTGAATCGCTTGTGATTTTACCGTCAAGTAATCTGACTATACGCGTGGAATACTGCTCTGCAAGATCGGGATTATGTGTGACCATTATGATCAATTTTTCGTCCGATATTTCCTTGAGCAGATTCATTATCTGAACGCTTGTTTCGGAGTCGAGCGCTCCTGTCGGTTCATCGGCAAGCAATATTTCGGGATCGTTTACGAGCGCGCGGGCAATGGCAACACGCTGCATCTGACCTCCCGAAAGCTGATTCGGCTTTTTCTTTATTTGGTCGCCGAGTCCGACTTTTTTCAATACTTCTTCGGCACGTTTTCTTCTTTCCTTCTTGGAAATACCGGAAAGGGTAAGAGCCAACTCAACATTTGCGAGAACCGTTTGGTGGGGAATCAGGTTGTAGCTTTGAAAAACAAAGCCGGCCGAGTGGTTTCTGTAATTATCCCAGTCCCGCTCGGTGAATTTTTTTGTTGATTTTCCGTTAACGGAAAGATCTCCGCTGTCGTATCTGTCGAGACCTCCGATAATGTTAAGAAACGTTGTTTTACCGCAACCGGACGGACCGAGCACGGATACAAATTCGTTTTTACGGAATTCTATGGAGATTCCCTTAATGGCGGGAATCTCCATATCTCCTACTTTGTATGATTTTGTTATGTTTTGAAATTTCAGCATTTTGTTATTCTTCCTGGGTGTTTTCAAACGCTTTGTCGAGCGTGAGTGTCAGTGTGAACGAGTCTACGTCGCGCAGAATTGTGATTTCGATTACATCGCCGGCGCTGTATCCTTCGAGTATTTTTTTAAGTTCTTCACTTGTCTTTATTCTTTCGCCGTCGAATTTTGTAATAACGTCATTTACCTTCAGTCCTGCTTTTTCTGCAGCGCTGCCTGCGTTTACTTCAACGACCGTAACACCGCCGATGTTGGGATTCGTCTGACATGTGATTCCGAGAGTAGGTCTCTGAACTGTGCCGTAAGTGATGATTTCGCCGATGGCTGTTTTAACGCTGTTGATTGCGATTGCGAATCCGAGGTTTTCATATCCGGAAATCTTAACTGCGTTGATACCTATGACTTGTCCGTACATATTGAAAAGCGGTCCGCCGGAGTTACCGCTGTTGATTGATGCGGTGTGCTGAATAACGTCGGCTATCGACTGGAGCTCTTCGAAATGATAGTTGTATCTGATTGCCGAAACAATTCCCTCGGAAGCTGTGTTTGTAAGCGATTTATCGTATGGATTCCCGATTGCGATAACATATTCACCGGGAACGACTTTGCTTGAATCAGCGAGTTCCAGAGGCTCCAGACCGTTAATTTCGCATTTGAGAACCGCGATGTCGAGAGACGAATCTGAGCCGACTACTTTTGCATCCGCTTCGGTTCCGTCGTAAAATTTAAGCTTTGCGTTCTTGTAACCCGAAATGACGTGCTCGTTTGTGATTATGTATCCGTCTGCCGTGAATACGAATCCTGTTCCGAATCCTTTTTCCGTTGACACGAGAAGAACGCTCGGATTGACTTTTGCAATGAGCGACGGTGCATCGTAACGGCCGTCTTCATCAACTACGGGCTTGTATTCCGGCGTATCGGATTCGGGAACTTTATATTCTTCCTTCTGCTGGGGGTCTTGTTTTTCATCCGGTTTTTCGGCAGTGTTGTTTCTTCCTGCGAGAAGTGTGAATACCAGCGCCGTGGCGCAGAGAAGCAGACAAATCAAGGATCCGATAAAGAATCCCTTACCGGTCTTTTCTTTTTTTGCCGGCTGCTGAACCGGCTGAGTGTATTGCGGTTCGGAAGAGGGAATTACTTCCGGCTGCCGGATCGGAGCCGATTCGAAAAATCCCGAATCGATTGCCATTTCTTCCGCTGTATCATTTAGATTTTCCGCGGTTTCCTCAACAGGTTTTTCAATCGCTTCGGTTGTTCTTTCCGCTGCTTCGGAAACTTTTTCGCCGATCTGCTCTGCGGTTTCGTCAACTGTGTCGGTAACTGCAGCGCCGACCTTTTCGGTTGTTTCCGTGACTTCGTTTTGCGTATTTTCTATTGTATTATTGAAATCGTTATCCATAATCATACTTCCTTTCTGACAAATATCATATTACATTATACTTAAATGTAGTTAAAAAAAGATGTCGCATGGTTGAAAAAATTTATCAGTGATTATTTTTTTTAAATATTTTATGTAATAAATCGCATTTGGGAATAAAAACATAAAGATCAGCCGTTTCGGTATAGGTTTCGTCCTCTCTTTTCAGAAAATCGCTGCATGGTTTTGTCCCGTTTTTTTCAAATCCGTTTTTCAAAAGAGCTTTTGCCGAATATACGTTCATGGGATGACAGAGCGCGAATATTTTTTTGTATTTGCAGGTTTTTGTCATATGCTTTATAAACGTGCCTATTGCTTCTGTCGCATAGCCGTTATGCCAGCAATCCTCGGCAAGCCAGTATCCGATATATCCCTCGTCTTTCGAGTAATCAATATCATGCAGATTGATTATGCCTATTGCTCTGTCGCTTTTCTTTTCCACGATAACGTAGTCGTTGCAGCACTTCAGCTCCATACATTCCATAAGACTGTTTACGAAGTTCAGTGTTTCCATCGGAGAATTGTGTTTTCTCCATCCCTCATATTTCGTAACGTTCGGGTTTGAGGTGCAGACGAACAATTCGTCGGCATCGGTCAGATACGGTCTTCGGAGTATCAGATTGTCGGTTTTAAGCGTTTTGCGTATATATCTCATGATTTCGCCTTCTTCGGAGAATAATATTGAGTATTCGGTTATATTTTAACACTTGACGGCCCTCCTGTCAATAAAAAATCAATTTTTGCGACTGTATTGTATCTTGACAATGACATATATGAATACTATACTTTTTTTATTCAAAACAAATCGAGGCGATATTTAATGACAGATAAAAAAGTCGTAACAATTCAGGATATTTCATGCTTCGGCAAATGTTCCCTCACGGTGGCTTTGCCTATTATTTCCGCAATGGGCCTTTCCTGCGCGGTTATTCCCACCGCCGTTCTTTCCACTCATACGGGAGGGTTTAAGGGCTGGACATTCCGTGATCTGACAGATGATATCCCCGCCATAACCGAGCATTGGGCAAAAGAGGGGATTGCCTTCGACGGAATAAGCACCGGATATCTGGGCAGCGGCCGTCAGGTGGAAATGATTTGCGACTTTTTTGATAAATTCGGAGCAAACGCTCTGAAATTCGTCGATCCCGCAATGGCTGATTTCGGTAAACTTTACGTCGGATTCGATATGGAATTCGTCAGAACCATGAAAAAGCTCTGTTCCCGCGCAGACGTTGTCGTTCCGAATATCACCGAGGCATCCATGCTTCTCGAAACCGAATATAAAGAACGCGGCGAATACGGCAGGGATTATGTCGAATCCCTTCTTCGCGGGCTGTGTGAGCTCGGCGCAAAAAAAGCCATAATAACAGGCGTTTCCTACGATCCTTCGCTTCAGGGCGCGGCGGCATACGATTCCGCGACAGGCGAATTTTACGAATATTTTTCCGAGAATATCCCCGTTTCATCACATGGGACCGGCGACGTTTTTGCCTCCGCCTGCTTCGGCGCTTATATGCTCGGCGGCAACACTTCCGATGCGATCCGGATAGCCGTTGATTATACTGTTGATACCATCCGTGCCACCGTCGGCGACAAAACACATTGGTATGGTGTCAAGTTCGAGCAGTGTATCCCGTCGCTTATAGAATCCCTTAAAACGCTCGGTAAATAATATTTTATAAATCAGAAAGCTTTTCGTCAGACGGCGGAAAGTTTTTTATTATACGAGAGAAAAGCATATAGAATAAAAAACGTAAGCGTGTTAAAATAAGATATTCTCAAAAAAGGAAAGATTATATGGCAAACATAGATAAAAAGTATGCTCGTGAGTTCAGAAAACGCGCCGAAGAGCTTGTCGCAAAAATGACTCTTGAGGAAAAAGTTTCTTTGATGATTTATAATTCCAAAGCGGTAAAACGGCTCGGAATAGATAGTTATAACTGGTGGAATGAAGCGCTTCACGGTGTGGCAAGAGCCGGAACCGCGACTGTTTTTCCTCAGTCTATAGGGCTTGCCGCGATGTTTGACGAAGATGAACTCGAAAAGGTCGGCGATGCGATATCTACCGAGGCAAGGGCAAAGTATAATGCTTTCCGCAGTCTTGATGATAAGGATATATATAAAGGACTTACGTATTGGTCGCCGAATATCAATATTTTCAGGGACCCGCGTTGGGGCAGGGGACATGAAACATACGGCGAGGACCCGTTTCTTACATCCCGCATGGGCATTGCCTTCATAAACGGAATGCAGGGCCGCGATAAAAAATATCTTAAAGCCGCCGCCTGCGTGAAACATTACGCCGTTCATTCCGGTCCCGAATCTCTCAGACATTCATTTGATGCGAACGTTTCAAAGAAAGATTTGTATGAGACGTATCTCGAGGCATTCCGTAATTGTATAGATGAGGCAGGTGTCGAAGGGCTGATGGGTGCGTATAACCGTGTTTACGGCGAACCGTGCTGCGGAAGCAAATATCTTCTCCGTGACGTGCTGCGCGACAAGTGGGGCTTCGACGGATATATGGTGTCCGATTGCGGCGCGATACAGAATTTCCATGAAACTCATAAAGTAACCGCCACACCTGAGGAGTCGGCAAAGCTGGCTGTCGAAAACGGATGTGACGTCAACTGCGGCTGCATATATCTTACGCTTGTAAACGCCGCAAAAGAAGGATTGATAGACGAAAAAGATATCGACGTCAGTGTTGTCCGTCTTCTTACCACAAGAATGAAACTCGGCGAATTCGACGATCCCCGTGACAATCCATACTCGTCGATACCGTATTCCGTTGTCGATTCTCCCGAAATGAGAAACCTTAATAAAAAGGCCGCAAGAAAGTGTGTCGTTCTTCTCAAAAACAAGAATTCGATTCTGCCTCTTGATAAAAACAAGATAAAGACCATAGGTGTCATCGGTCCGAATGCCGACAGTATATCCGCTCTCATCGGAAATTATGAGGGCAAGTCCTCACATTATCAGACAGTTATCCGCGGAATCGAAAAATATCTTGCGGATACCGGCATACGGATACTTTACTCGCAGGGCTGTCATCTTTTCGAAAACAGCCTTGAATTCGATACGATGGAAAACAACAGAAGCTCCGAGGTCAAAACGGTTTGCCGTGAAAGCGACGTCGTTGTCGGCGTATTCGGACTTGATCCTTCTCTTGAGGGTGAGGAATTCGACGCATATAACGGAAACGCAAGCGGAGATAAGTTAACGCTTTCTCTTCCGGGGCTTCAGAATGAAATAATAAAGGAAATATACGAATCGGGCAAGCCGTGTATTCTTGTAAATCTTTCGGGAAGCGCAGTCGATCTGCGTTATGCCGAAGAAAATTACGACGCAGTTCTGCAGGGATGGTATCCGGGTGCCGAGGGCGGAGACGCCATTGCCGAGATTCTTTTCGGCGAAGCTTCTCCCGAGGGCAGATTGCCGGTAACATTCTATAATTCCGAAACGGATATTCCCGAATTTACGGATTATTCGATGATGGGGAGAACCTATCGTTATATGACTGCAAAACCTCTTTATCCTTTCGGCTACGGTCTGTCATACACCGATTTTTCTTTCTCGGACGCTGCGATTTCGTCGGACGTTATTACTTCTGCGGGTTGCGAACTCAGCGTTAGTATATCCAATATCGGTAAAACGGCAGGCGCTGTCCCTCTGGAAATATACGTCAGAGCGGAAAGAGCCGATGCTCCGAATTATTCTCTCAAGGGGCTGAAAAAAGTATTCCTTCAGCCGGGAGAAACAAAGAAAGTGTCCGTCAGTCTCGAAGAAAAAGCGTTCGCGCTTTGGAATGATGAAGGCGAGTTCGCGGTTGAAGAAGGAAAATATACCGTTTTTGCCGGCGAATGTCAGCCCGACGAAAGAAGTTTTGAATTGACGGGAAAGAAACCTCTGACATTCAGTCTCATCAAAAAAGAAAAGACCGTTCTCGACAGAATGGCATAACGAAAACATTATATTTATTGGAAAGAATCCTTTCGCCGTTTGACGAAAGGATTCTTTTTGTGCTTCATGCTGAGGATAAATTATTTATCTCTTAAAAAACATTAAACCGTGATTTCATTGCGGTTATCACGGTTTAATGTTGGTGCTGGTAGGCGGAATCGAACCGTCGGCCTATTCATTACGAGTGAATCGCTCTACCAACTGAGCCATACCAGCATCTATTCGTTTAAGGTGGCGATAACGTCAATGCCCGTTCCCGCGGCGTTTTTGATAATCACGTCGCCCATTTTTACGTTAGCAGGCGCTTTGACGGCTTTGATTTCGTTCATTATTTCAAAAAGTTTGTCTTTCGGAACCGGTTTTGCGGTCCTTACGGGAATCTTTTTGCTTCCGTTATGTGAAAAGACGGAAGATGTCAGTATCCGCACGGGGTTTATCGCCTCGGATACGGCGTAGTCGAACCCTCTGGCGCAGGTATTTCCGTCAACGGAAATTATTTTGCCGTCCTCGTGCTTGACTTTTATTGAACACCCCTTGGGACAGACTATGCAAGTGAACTCGTTTTCAGTCATTTTTTATCACCGTATCCGATTATACCATATGATCTTTGATTTTGCAATATGCAGACGATATATTTACGATAAAATTAACATAAAGTAAAATGGTATTATTTGAAAAGACAAGACTTACTGCCGTGAGCCATATTTCGTTTTATTTTTTCGTAATCTTTGTTATTGAACAATGTTTTGTGATATCATTCCACAAATTGAACATCTATATCGGGTTCCGAAATTCGCCCATTTGTGACTTTCGTAAAGCGTATCATTACATTCGTGACATATCCATTTATGTGATGAACTTGTGTGCTGTGAAACTTGATACGGATGAATTGTATAAAACTTTAACAAACTGCTGTCATATGGCGCTTGCGTTGGTTTATGTTCATATAATCCGGCTTTTCCCCATTTTGAAATAAGTTTAGTGGCTGAAATTTTTACTGCTGAATGATCATCATTTGCATACAAAACAATTGCTCCGTCAGGAACAAATGATGGAATATTCCAGTTGTCGGTAGTTAAAAGGTAATAACTATTATCTGTCCAATATAGTGATAAATTGGATTCATTATATCTATTTAATTTATTAATCCAATTTATATTGTTAACTGCTTGAGAGTGCCAAGCATAAGAATGACAGTTGTATTTTATTGTTGCACCGCGAATGTATTGTGATGTCCATCCTTGTGATGTAATATATTGTGCTGCTTGTTGATTATAACTATCTAGAACACTTGCTGCTGCTTCGTAATATTGACGTGTTTCGATAATGGATTCATTTGGAGTATATTATGTATAAGAATAATTAAAAACATGTCCGTCAGAATCTGTATATGCTGCAACAGATGATATCATAGTTGTAAAAAAGAATGTTGTAAATATAAACTAAAATATACATTTATAAAACATTTTATTGTTCAGCATATCTTATCCTTTATAATATCAAGTTAATTCAATTATTTTATTGATATCTTCTGTAGTCAATTCTTCAAAAAAACCGTTCTTTAAAAAAAAAGCGATGTTATTATTTGAGTCGGCGTATTCCCTGAATGTATCGTTACAACTGTATGCTGTTCGGGTAATCAACAATAAGGGCAGATAAATCGAAAACCGGTCGGGATACTTTTCTCTTGATTCTTCAAATATGGCTGTCGCTGCAGCGATAAGCTCTTCCTTTTCTTTGTTGCTCAGTCTGTCTGTCAGTTCCTCCTGTGTGAGTATGTATTCCAAATAAGTAAATCTGAAAATATACTCCGTTGACCCGCCTTCAACAACAGTTTTCAAATCGACCGATTTATACAAATCAAGTGCTGCTTTTCCGCAATCTGTTCGGTTGTAAAACTCTTGTAACCCGTTAAATTGATTTTTTGTTTTAATGAATCCGTCATAATAAGATGAATCGGATGTGATCATATTTATGGCAAACAGAGGATAGTCAAGACAAGTAGTAAGGAGTCCTTCGGTAGAAATATTTTTTAAAACATTCTCCGGAATCTGATAAAAATCTACAGATGAAAGATAATCTTGAACTTCACCTTCTGTTTGTGGGAAAATATACGCATCATTATCTTTTGGTTGAAACCATTTCGGTATATTAAACGCAACTGCACTGATTGTTATCCCGAAAATAATTGAACAACAGAAAACGGCGATAAATGATTTTTTCATCATATGATTTGATTTGTGGTCCATGGCTTTAATTCTGTTCTTTGCCTCTTCAGACAGACATTGAGATGAGTCTGCATTTTTATAAGCGTTCATTTGATTGTTGAGATTGTCATTCATTATTATTCTCCTTTTCCTCTATCCGCTCTTTCAACATTTTTTTTGCTCTCTCGAATCTTGTCCCGATAGTTGAAACCTTTGTATTCAACAAGTCGGCAATTTCCTTGATTGTGTAGTTTTCTGTATAATACAACTTTATTATAATACGGTATTTCTGCGGCAAGTCATTTACGGCTTTCCATATTTCCGCATCTCTTTCACAGCATTCTTTTTTTATACTGATTTCTTCCTCTATAAGCTCCACGTTTCGACGCCAGAAAGAACGGAGATAGTCTTTTGAGGTATTTATTGTTACTCTTAACAACCATGCCTTTTTATGTCTTTCATCATTAAAAACAGGATTTTTTGTTAATAATTTGCTGAACACTTCTTGGACGATATCTTCGGCATCGTGTCGGTTATGACAATATGTATATGCGCATCGATACATGGAATCGCCGTATTTTTCCACTGCATCGTTAATAATATCGTTCATGATTTTGCTCCTTTCCTGTATAGTAAACGATTCGGAATGCCTTTTTTGCTCACTTAAATAACATATCATTAAAATTATTTTTTTGCAATACCTGTTCGGGTATTGTATTCCGTATGATAATATGCTAAAATACATCGGAGGGCGAAATGATTGACTTTATAAAAAAACATTCTCTTGCGTTTAAAATCGGCGGCTTCGTTCTGCTCTGCGTTGTGCTTACCGCAGTACTTATCCGTCCCGTTCTTGCCCTTCGCGACGAAGCGGTCCGCGAAAAATTCGTGATGTTTGTCGATTCACTTGGGTGGTTCGGTCCCGTTTTCCTCCTTTTCGTCGTTATGCTTCAGGTGTTTGTGGCGGTAATACCGGGCGAGCCCGTGGAGATCATCGCCGGGCTTATGTATGGCGCGATAGGCGGTTGTCTCATCTGTCTTGTCGGCACCACGGTCGCCACGATCGTGATTTATTATGCCGTCCGCCGTTTCGGAAGGAATAAAATCGACGGAATACTTCAGAAAGAAGATAACTCAAAATACGCTTTCCTGCTTAAAACCGATAAAGTAACATATATCGTCTTTGCGCTGTTTCTCATTCCGGGCACACCGAAAGACCTCCTTACATATATTGTCCCGTTCACAAAAATCAACCCGATAGTCTATTTTGTCATCGTGTTTTTCGCCCGTATTCCCAGCGTTATCACAAGCACTATGGTCGGTGCCGGTATTTCGGGAGGTAATCTGCTTTTTTCGGTCATTATGCTTGCGGCAACGGCGCTCATAGGTCTCGGCGGCATTGCCCTCAATAATTATATTCTTTCACGCAAAAACGATTCTTACTCCGACAGATCGGAAAAAAAGTGACAATAAGTAAACAATCACCGTAAGGGTGTATAGCTTTATAAATAAAAGGAGACTTTCTTATGACAAAACTCAAAGTAGGCGTATTCGGCGCCGCCCGCGGTCAGACAATGATTTCGGTTCTTGCAAACCATCCCGACGCTGAGCTCGTTGCCGTATGCGATAAATACCGTCCCGCTCTCGATTCACTCGGATGGGCTGCCGAACAGCAGGGAACTCCCATTGCTCTTTACGAAGATTTCGAAGAGTTTTTCAAACATGACATGGATGCCGTCGTTCTTGCGAATTACGCAAACGAGCATGCAACTTTCGCCGTCCGTCTGCTCAGATCCGGCAGGCACGTTCTCAGCGAGGTTTTGCCCTGCGAAACTATGGCGCAGGCAGTCGAACTTATAGAAGCCGTCGAGGAAAGCGGCAAGGTTTACGCTTATGCCGAAAACTATTGCTATATGCCCGGCCCGTTTGAAATGTGGAGACGTTACGAAAACGGAGATATCGGCGAGATTCAGTATGCTGAGGGCGAATATGTTCACGACTGTTCTTCCATCTGGACGTGGATTACCTACGGCGAAAAGAATCACTGGCGCAACAGAGCATACTCAACATTCTATTGCACCCACAGTATCGGTCCCATGCTCAATATATGCGGCCGCCGTCCGGTTCAGGTAGTCGGCTTCGAAACCAATCTCAATACCACATACGGTCCCACATCCAGCCTTTGCGGCGGATCCGGCGCTATCGAAATGCTCACGCTCGACAACGGAGCTATCTGTAAGAGCGTTCACGGCGGTCTCAAACGTGAACCCGGCTCGATTAATTACGAAATCTACGGAACCCGCGGAATGATGGAAACAGACCGTCTGAGAGACGGTGAAATGATGATATGGCAGGAAAAGAGCGCTCCCTGTGAGGGCGAAAAAACCGTTTATTCTCCCCAGCTTCCCGATATCGTTCCCGACGGAACAAATGCTTCGGGACACGGCGGCAGCGACTTCTTCCCCACACATTTCTTCCTGCAGAAGATTCTCGGCAGACCCGACGGAATGAAATATTCAATCGACGTTTACAAAGCGGTTGATATGGGTATCTGCGGCATACTCGCTTACAGATCTATCCTCAACGGCAATATCCCGATCAAAGTTCCCAACCTCCGCAACAAGGAAGAGCGCGACGCGTATCGCAATGATAACGCCTGCACCAACCCCGCTGTTGCCGGAGATCAGCTTCTCCCGATAAATAAGGACGGAGACCCCGATATTCCCGACGAAGTATTCGACCATGTCCGTCAGCTCTGGAAAGATAACAAGCCGTTTGACGGATTCCATATCGAAAAATAAAAAAATATCCGATATTATAAAAGTCACCGCAGCCGATAAAAACGGCTGCGGTGACTTAATGTTTTTTTCGGAATTACAAATCCTGCTGATCTTCAGATTCAAAGAATCTTACTCCGTCCGCGCAGTATTCCGTAACGGTTCTTCCGTAGAAAAAATACAATTTTCCGTTGTGAACGTTTTTTTCATTGATATTGTCTTCTCTTAAAGGTTGCGTTATTCCTGTTCGGTGACATGAACGTATATTTCGAACAATCTGACTCCGTCGAACTTCAAAAGAACATAACGGCTGACTTTGATATTCTTATCTTTTTTTACCGTTGTCGTTTCGACAAAATCCAGTGCGACAGTGCAGTCGTAATCTATTGCAGCGTCATTGAAATAGCAAAAGGTAAGAGAAGAATCGCCGTTTTTGATCAGCGGAACTATACGGGTGTTCTCGGTGCAATACTGCTTGTAATCAAACGGTATGCCGAGTTTTTCCAGAACCGCCGAAACACTGTCGCCGAATGTGATGTTACACGGAATGTCAAGCCCGGTTAAGTTGACTGCCGTTCTGACCGACGCTGTCTGTTCTTTGTCGTAATTACCGATTGAAAAATTAAAGCAGTCATCTCTTAATGACCATCTGTTGCCGCTCTCGGTTTCCTTAGACTCCCATTCTGCAATTTCGGAAAGCGGTTTTTCTTCATATTCATATTGAGAGACGATTTTTTTGAAGCTGTCTGCTGTTAACCCCTGACAAAAACCTTCGTTATCCATGAAATCGGTAAACGTCTTTAAAACGGAGCCGTATTCCTCTCCGTCGAAAAGCGGCTTTTCTTTAAAGCCCCGGAGCAGTGAAAACAGCATAAAGAATAAGAGAATGAAAACCAGCGGGATTGCTATCAATAATATCGCGTTTGTTTTTTTCATTTTAAATTGAACCCCATTCTGTTATTTTTTCTGCGGCTTAAAAGGGTGACTTTCAAACCGCAGGAAATGATAAATCGCTATTTTGTTATGATTGCGCCGTTTTCGGTAATGGTAACGGCGGCTTTTTCGCTTATTGCGTAAACGTCGTCGTCGCTATTGATCAGAATAACCGGCGACAGTGCAAAGTCTCCCGCGTTCGCGCCCCGGATGATGTAGCTTGTCGTCATGGAGAACTCGTAACTCTGTTTGCCTTTTAGCAGTGTGTCGTGGTCATACGGAGTATATGCTCCGGCGTAGCCCTGCATCATCTGACTGCCGTCGTTGCAAAGACTGATGTATCCGTGTATGTCGTTATATTTATCATAGGTATGGCACGGATAATATCTTGCTCCGGTCGGTATTCGGTCTGTGACGGTGAACCAGATATAATCCCTGTCTGTCGTTCCCGTGACCGAGATCGTGACCTTGTAAAGCCCCGATGCTTCGTCGTATGGCTCGATCGTTTTTTTAACGGATATGTCTTTTGCTTCGGTTATGTTGTCGGTCGCTTCGGCGTAGCTTCCTTCGTAGTAAACGCGCGCGGAAAGACCGTCTCCGCCGCTTACCGTAAGATTTTCAAGGTCGGATTTGCCGAGCGAAAGGGTAAATACCTCTCCGGGTTTCAGATTTACGGTATCGCCGTTTTCTCCCGATTTGTATGTCAGCGTCTGCTCGGTTGCGCCTATCGGATAGAAGTATCTGATATACGCGGCGGTTTCTATCGATGTCAGGTCGGTCGTCGCGGTATGCGTTTGGAGATAACGAACAAATGAGTATGCGTTTTCTTTATCTATTATCGAAGCTGCAATGAGTGTTTCGGCGGTCATAAGGATCGATTCTTCGGTCGTTTCCGCATCGTAATAGGATTCCGTTCCGTAGACGATGTGAGGTTTGATAAGGTCGTAAACCTGTTTCGCCGAGGAATAGTCGCCGCAGAGGGCAAATGCCGCCGAGATATAGATATACGCTTCGTCCGAGAGACTGTATCCCACAAGTGTTTTCAGCTCGTTGAGAACGGGGTTGCCGAGGGCTGCGAGTCCCATAAAGCATGCTGCCATTTCGGCATCGGTATCGTAAATGTTTTTGTTAATACTGTCTGCAAATGAGTTCGCAAGCCTGTATTTCGCCGAGTCGGACAGACATTCGGGAATTATCGCCGCGATTTTTGCCGAAAGAATTATATCTTCTTCTCCGCTTTCAAGCAGGGGGATAAGTCCGTATCTTTCCGCGTATCCGGAGAGCCTGTCCGAAATTGCTTCAAGCTCGTCCGACGTGTTTTCACCGAAGAGATTTTCGAATACCGAGAGAACGGCGTATCTTGCCGCCAGCGCATCGCTTCTGTCGTAATTCCTGCGGAGAATAACGTTTGCCGCAGTTAAAAATTCGTCGTATGCGGTGTTGTAGAACGACACTCTTACGGGGTAAGTCTTCGGTGTCAGGTTTTTGATGTCATTAATGTCTGCCGTTTTGCGAATCGGCACCGTTATGCCGTCATCCGTAACGGTAAATGTTTTTTTGATGCCGTCGGAATAGTCTCCGCAGACCGCTTTTACGGTCACGGTATATGTTCCGGGCTCAAGAGTGCTGAAATCGAAATGAGCGAACTCGCCCGGATTTCTGTCTGTTTCCTTACAGTCTAAAACTTTGCCTGTGATGTCCGACAGCTCTGCGCT
>JAZQQT010000025.1:0-3375 GCA_045629205.1 Eubacteriales bacterium | reverse complement strand
GGTCGGCTGACTAACTAATAGTCAGCCTCCTACCCGATTCTTTTTATCTTGATAATAATCAAAAACTGTGATACAATCGGTATATAAATAACAAAAGGAAAGCGTATGAAAAAAGTATTGACGATAATCCAGACCGTATTTATTATTTTTGCGACGAATTGCTGTCTGTTACTTGAAAAGTTTAATATTTATGCGCTTTTGTGGGCAATTGTTCCACTGTTTATTATTTGTATGATATTTCCGGCTTCGGATCCGAAAGATAAGATACTGCCTTTAAGACTGCGTGTTCTCGATAACGGGAATGTGCTGATGTTCCAGTTTCTGTTTTCCGGCATTATAGGCGCCGTGTGGCAGGTGTTTTCGGCATTTGCATTAAGTTTGCCGATCGAAAAGATAATTATCAATGCGGTTGTTTTTGTTGTGGCGGAATCAATCGTCTTCTGGAACGGTATAATCAGATTATACTGCACATCGGTGCAGCTCGGAATCAAGAGGAGAGTTCTGGGTATAATACTGGCATATATTCCGGTTGCAAACCTGATCAAGCTGCATATCATCATAAAGACGACTGTAAAAGAATTCGTGTTTGAAAGCGAGAAATACAGACTTAATGAAGAACGCAAAGACCTGAGAATATGCGAAACGAAATACCCGATACTTCTTGTTCACGGGATTTTCTTCCGTGATTCGGGGCTTATTGATTACTGGGGACGTATTCCGAACGAATTGCGTCATAACGGTGCGACGGTATTTTACGGAAATCATGAGTCGGCTTCGTCGATTGCCGACAGCGGTATCGATATTTACTATCGGATAAAGGCAATTCTTGACAAAACAGGCTGTGACAAAGTAAATATAATCGCGCATTCAAAAGGCGGTCTTGACGCGAGATACGCCATCAGCTGCTGCGGCGCCGCGCCCTATGTTGCTTCGCTTACAACGATAAGCACACCGCACAGGGGATGTGAGTTTGCCGATTATCTTTTAAATACGGTTTCTGAAAAAATACAGAAAAAAGTTACCGATACATATAACAGCGCAATGCTGAACGCGGGCGATTCGGATCCGGATTTTATTTCGGGCGTAACCGATCTTACGGCAAAAAGATGCGCCGAAATGAATGAGGTCATGAAAGATGCCGAAGGAGTATATTACAGCAGTGTCGGGTCTGTGCTGAAAAAGGCAAGAGGCGGACGTTTTCCCCTTAATCTGACCTATCATCTGCCGAAAAAGTTCAGCGGTGACAACGACGGTCTTGTTTCAATTGATTCTTTTGCATGGGGCTCTGATTTTACGCTTATCACTCCTAGCGGAAAAAGAGGCGTTTCGCATGCCGATATGACAGATTTTACAAAAGAGAATTATGACGGGTTTGATGTTCGTGAATTTTACGTTAAACTTGTAAAAGGACTTAAAGAAAAGGGACTGTAAGATGATTCTTGTTGAATTTCTTGATAAAAATTCCATAGATAATATCGCCGGAACTCTGCTTCTGAACCCCGACATTGTTGTGTTCGTAGGGTGTCATAAAGAGCCGCCTGAAAAGATGCTGGATGATTACCGTCTTGTGCTTAAAAGCAGGGGATTGGAGTGTGAGATACGCTATTGCGGAGTCTCGGCTGATAATCCTAAATCGTTTGCCGCCGTATTGTCACCAATCGCCGAACGTGAAGACTGCGTTTTTAATATAAACGGCGGAAAAGAAGTATACCTCGTCGGTTTGGGTATGGTTTATGCCAAATATCCGGATAAAGTTAAGCTGCATATGTTTGACAGCGTTGAAAAATCGGGCATCAAACTTACCGCGGAAGAATGTATCCGGATTTACGGAGGTAAGTCATCTTCGGCAGATAAATGGGAATATACAAAAGAGTTTTGCGAAGACATAAAAAAACTCTGGAAGGTATCAAGCGTTAATACGACGGTATGGAATGCTCAAATGGCGACGCTTACTTTTTTGCAGAATACTTTTAAAACCGATAACGATCTTAAAGTGAGTTTTGATAAGCGCGAAGCAAAGAAGAGAGCGCTTGCGATAGGCGTGAAGTATGTTTATTACGATACTGTATTTGCGGCACTTGCAAAAAACGGTCTGATAAAGAATCTGTATGCAGACGGAGAAAACGTGTCATTTGAATACAAGAACAAGGAGATAAAAGAAATTATCGAAAAATCCGGAACGGTGCTTGAATTATATGTTGATGTCGCTGCGCGAGAAACGGCAGATGCTGACGGAAATCCTTTGTTTGATGACGTTCGGACCGGACTTGAAATAGAATGGGACAGAAATCCCGAAAAGGGCGAAGAAATAACTACCAAAAACGAAATCGATGTCGTTCTTATGAAAAAAACCGTTCCGATTTTTATATCATGTAAAAACGGACAGGTCAACGTGGATGAGCTGTATAAACTTTCTACGGTTGCAGAAAATTTCGGCGGAAAAACAGCACAGAAAGTTCTTATAGCGCCGAATCTCGACAGACTAAAAGGCGGAGAATATATACGCCTTCGCGCAAAGGATATGGGCATAACGGTTCTTGTGGACACAGAAACCGTATCTTTTGAAGAATTTATAAAACAACTTTCGGGGATAGGTGAAAAAAGATGAGTGAAAAGAAAAAAGTCCTTCTTATAGGGGATTCGATAAGAATCGGATATTGCGAAACAGTGAAGGATCAGCTTAAAGAAATTGCGGATGTTTATTATCCGGATGATAACTGCAGGTGCACCCAGTATATAATTATCGGTCTCGGTGAATGGAGAAATCTCTGTTTGGCAAAAGAGGTTGAATATATATATTTTAATGCCGGACATTGGGATATAGCGCATTGGGCTTCTGATGAAAAGTCACTTACATCTATCGGCGAATATGCCGATAATCTCAAAAAAATAATACGTTTGATGAGAAATTATTTCCCAAATGCAAAAATATGTTATACAACCACAACACCGATGAACCCTGTTCATCCGTTTACGTCAAATCCTCGGTCAAACGAAGAAATACGCACATATAATGAGGTCGGACTCCGTGTCGCCGAAGAAGCGGGAATACAGACCGACGACTTGTATTCTTTTACTGAAAACTGGGATGAATCGTGTTTTGAGGATTACTGTCATTTTACACCGACAGGTTTTGAACGTCTCGGCAGACGGGTTGCCGACCGCATAAAAAAAGAAATAGAATAATAAGATATAATCAAAAAAGTCTGCCGAGATTATCGGCAGACTTGCTTTTTACGCCTTTAGGCAGGCTTGCGCATGTGCAAGCCAATCAACCACCCGCTATGCGGGTGCGCATCGGTGGTTACACCAAAAAAAATCTCCCATGTGGTACAATAAGGTGTTCAAGTCTTAGAGTACTACGAAAGGAGATTT
>JAZQQT010000024.1:0-2298 GCA_045629205.1 Eubacteriales bacterium | reverse complement strand
AGAGAGAAGTTTTTCAGGTGCATATCCGAATTGCCGACCGCAAAGGAAAACACGATACGCATGAACAGTTCCGCCATATCCAACCCGGAATTTACAGAGTATTGCTTTACGATTTTTCCGCAACGCTCATAGGAACCCTTGTATTTATCCGCAGTGAGGCGCAAGTCGAGCTGGCAGAAATCCTCCATGGCAAGCATCTCTCCGCTTGTCCCACGATCAATGCGTTTGGTGATATAGGCAAGCTCGCCGCCATCGGTCAGACGGATCAGCGCAAACGGAACGGTTTTGATTCCCGTAACTCTTGCCATTTGCATCACCAGATATTCGGCTTCTGGCAGGGCAGGATAGTCGGACGTTTGCGGCTTGAGAATATACCCCGCCGGATAACCGACGAGCGTCAAGCGCACTTTCTCGTTTTTTTCGTTTGATAAATGAAGCGACAGTTTTTTCTGCACGCCCGGAACGGTATAACCGCGTCGTGTACATTCATTTGCGAGACTTTCAATGATATCGGGGGAGAGAGTCAGTTCGGGCAACTCTTTTGTCCCGAAGAAACGCCTGACGCAAGCATTATGCCAACTGTTTTTGATTTCTTCCGGCTTGGCAGTATCTTTGATCGGCTTTCCACAGCAAAGGCAAGTCACTCTACCACCTCCCGCACAGAAACGGCTCCGATGCAGTCTTTGCAGGCTACGAGCAGAAGCCCGAAACGGTCTTTTTCGTCGATTTTCCAGTTGTGTGTGACGACGTTCAAAAGCCATCCTTCCGGAATCAATCCATCGAAAAAGGCAAACAATGTTTTGGAAGTGTATGTCTCTTTTTGCTTCGGCAGTGTCAGACTGATTGCCTGTGTGGATTCATCGGCAAGATACTCGGCATCATAGGCAAAGGAGTAACCGGCGTCGTTTTCGAAAAGCGTTCCGGCAAATCGGTCACGCACAAAAATTTCGGCAGAGCGATAGTTCGATTCCATCAGCTTTCCTCCTTTTCATTGTCGGACATTTTGCTGGGGACAGCCACAGCTCCGAACATGGCAAGAGCCTGATTGACTTTGTCCATTCTGACCGTTTCCTTTCCTTGTTCCAGTTCTCTGACAAAGCGAAGCCCAAGCCCCGAGCGAATGGCAAATTCCTCCTGCGTAAGTCCTGCTTCTTTTCTTTTTTGTTTGATAAAAATAGCAATTTCTTTCATGATGACATCATTATACACCCTAACGGGTATATTGTCAAGAGATATTTCAAAAATTATACCCCAAAAGGTATAAGAATATTTCAAACACAATAACAGTACCCGATGGGGTATAAACCGTTGCAAAAACTTCATAAAAGGTTTGCTTTTATGGCAATTTTTCAGTAGTATTTCTTACCCTAAAACACAACTTTTCAATATTGGATTTTTCTTTCCATGTTATTTGATCTGGTTTTTTGACTATGTTTTCGCCAATCGTCGGAATGGATTTTCGCCAACCGCCGGAAAAGTATTGCAAAATGAAAGAAAAAGGTGTATACGCCTGTTGCCAAATGAGAGAACGGCTGTTTGACGTTTTTGAATTGATATCCGTAAATGGCACACGAAGAAGCGATATGAAATGATTATGACTTGAATTTTTCAGAAAGTTCTTGACAAACTATCGCTGTGATGATATAATATCATTGGTATCATTGCAACGATATATTGGGAGGTTCTTATGTCGCTTATTCAATTATTACACGGAACGGATCACATTATCGAAGCACCTTCTTTGGCACTCGGGAAAGATACGAACGATTACGGGAAAGGGTTTTACTGCACACTTCTTCCCGAGATGGCGAAAGAGTGGGCTTGCAAAAACAATACCGACGGTTTTGTCAATGAATATGAATTCAATGACGACGGGCTGGAAGTCCTGAATCTTTTGGACGGGGAGCATACCGTTCTCAACTGGATTGCGCTTCTTCTCACGCATCGCATTTTCACCGTGCAGGATGAAATCGCCAACTTGATTAGCAAAAATAATTTTGCGATACCTTGATTTCCGACCGATTCTGTGCTATAATGCATTATGGATTATTATAGAAAGCAAATCCGATGATTTTAGAGGTGCAATATAACTGACAAGGAATTTTTGGAGCTTGAGATCAAAAAGTGGTTGACCTCCAGAGAACGCCAGCGCCAGATTGAGGGCGATAAGTATTATGAGGGTGAGCAGGTGATCCTTGCCCGCAAGCGTACTGTTATTAACGAAAACGGGGATCTTGAGGAGGTTAAAAACCTGCCAAACAACCGCATTGTGGATAACCAGTATAGATGATTTTAACC
>JAZQQT010000023.1:0-4714 GCA_045629205.1 Eubacteriales bacterium | reverse complement strand
TCTTCTTTGTCGGCAAAGATGCAAACGCAGGTCTTTGACGGATTTTCGGTTTCAAGCAGTGAGGTAAAACACGGATAAGCGCAGATTCTGTCATCATGTCCGAAGGAAGCAATAAGGCTTCTGTCAAGGCCGACGTCTCTTGCTTTCAGCGCGGGAACGAGACAGAGAGAAGAGGTATTGAAATCGCCTTCCGTAATGCCGTATTTTTCGGACAGAATTTTCATTACGGTTGTTTTGACTTTTGATTCGGTTGCTTCTTTATCCGGGGTTGTTGCCGCAACCGCGTTAAGCATTTCTGCATTGATTCCCGTTGCGAGAGTCTGTGCCATCTGCTCTTTGCCGAGATGAGGGAGAAGGTCAGTAATATAAAAGACGGGGTCGTCTTCATTTTCGCCGATGCAAATATCAACCGTTGTTCCGTCTTTTTTACAGACAACGCCGCAAAGAGCAAGCGGAATCGTAACCCATTGATATTTTTTTATTCCGCCGTAATAATGTGTTTTGAAATAAGCGATATCGGTATCTTCAAAGAGAGGATTGTATTTTAAATCGAGTTTCGGGCAGTCAGTATGCGCTGCGGTTATGTTGAATCCGTTTTCCATTGATTCTTTGCCTATAACCGCGAATACGATTGCTCTGTTTTTCTGATTATAATATACCTTGTCGCCTGCTTTGTATTGTTTGCCTTCGGCAAATGCTTTAAAGCCCTTTGCTTCGGCAAGCTCTATGGAGTATTTTACTCCCATTCTTTCCGTTTTGGCGTTGTTAAGGAATTTTTTATATCCTTCACAGTAGCTTTGAGCGGCTTTTAAAATGTCATCTCCGAGTTCTTCAAGAGCATTTTTGCTCTTATAAAGTAATTCACCCATATCTAAACATCCTTTCTGCAATCACTTATATATTTTTTCAGTCTTTTTGTTTCTTCATGGAAATTTGCGTCCGAATCGTTATCAAAAATAAAATCGGATTTTTCTTCGAGAACTTTTTCAGGCTGCTGGCGTGCGAATCGCTGCATTGCCTTTTTTTCGTCTATTCCGTCACGGCTTATAACCCTGTTCAGTCTTGTATTGGTTGATGCCTTTACAAAGATTATTCTGTCGCAAAGTAAGTCCGCTTTTGCTTCGAGTAACGCGGCTCCGTCGATTAAAGACGGAACACCGTTCCTGAAGTTTGTCAATATTCTGTCTGCGACTTCTGTCATTATATATTTGTGCATTATCGCATTCAATGTTTGAGTATTTTCCGATGATGAAAACGCTATTTCCGCAAGCTTGCTTCTGTTCAGCTCTCCGTCATCGCCGAAGATGATGTCGGAGAACGCGTTTATCAACTCTTTTTTTGCCGACGGAACGATTTCTCTTGAGATTAAATCGGTATCGATGTGATCAAAGCCTTCTGCCTTCAGATACTCGCATACTGTTGTTTTCCCCGCGCCGCTCAGCCCCAGAACGCCGAAAACCAATGGATTATTCGAAACGTTTGTGATATTATGGTCACATGCCCGAATAAGACGGTTATAAACAGCAAGCTCAATACCGTCACCTCCGGTAAGCCTGATAAAAATCTTATCGGTATTAAGGGAGTCAAATGTTCTCAATACGTCAAATATTTTGGCGGCCTGCTCTGTCGGATTGCTTTCTTTTCCGTATGGTATGACCGTAAGTTTGTCCGAAAACAAGTTCGCTTCTTCGTCATAACACATAACTCCGTATTTTTTGTCGTCGGCAAGACAAACGGCATTTATATAAATTGCTGCCTTTTCCGAATTGCCGACTATTCCTTCTGTTGGCGATTTAGGCGCGTAATGACGGTGTTTCATTCCGGGTGACAGTGCCTTTTCTCCGTCTTTCAGCCGTTCTTTTACCGCATCGGATATCTGTAAATCCGGAATGATTTCCATGATTTGTTTCGGAGTGATATATCCGGGGCGAAGTAATACGGCAGGTTCTGTTGCAATTGATATAACTGTTGATTCGAGTCCGCAGAAACATTCACCGCCGTCAATAACTCCTGCGATTTTTTCGGTTCCGCCGTAATCGTTTATGATATGCTCAACTCTTGTGGGACTGGGACTTCCCGAAAGATTTGCGGAAGGAGCGGCGATCGGACATCCGGATTCCCTAATCAGACGTTGGGCTATCGGATGCGACGGGAATCTTACCGCAACAGTAGGAAGGCCGGCACTCACTATATCGGGTATGCAGTCTTTTTTCGGAAGTATCATTGTGAAAGGACCGGGCCAGAATTTTTCGGCAAGTTTCAGTGCCAGAGGAGATACCTCGGCTATTTTATTAATATCGTCTAACTCTGCGATATGAACTATCAGCGGATTGTCCGCCGGACGGCCCTTTGCCTTGAATATTTCAGCAACCGCTTCGGGGTTAAGCGCGTCTGCTCCGAGTCCGTATACTGTTTCTGTCGGAAATGCTACAATACCGCCGGACTTTATGGTTTCGGCGGCTTTCTTTATTGTGTTATTGTCAGAACCGATAAACATATCAACCTCGGTTTTTTTCTTCTTCGATTTGCTTTGTAATGTATGAATGTGCTTCTTTCAAAAGAAGTTTTTCGTTTGGATAAGACAGCAACTTCAGAGCGTCTTTGATTCCTACAACGCTGTAAGAGAGTATTTCATTTTTCGGAATGGCAATTTTTCCCGTAGTGCCTCTTGCTATAAAATAAACGGCATGTTTTTTTCTGAAGAAATTGATAGAGTAAAAATACTGTTGCCTGAAATTCTTATCAAGATTTACATGCAGATTCGTTTCTTCAAAGATTTCTCTTGCGGCGGTCTGGTATTCGTCTTCGCCCGCTTCAACATGTCCTTTCGGAAAACCCATATTCATGGAACGGTTTTTAATCAGAAGATACAGCGGTTCTCCGTTTTTTACAAAATAAACTACAGCGCCGCATGATTTCTCATAATAACATATGTATCTGTAATCTGTTTCTCCGACAGATTCAACCGCGGCCTGTATTTGCGGCTTAAAATACTGAACTCCGGACTGTCCGAGAATCCAGATTTCTTTTAAGTTTCCGTTTTCGGCCTTTTTTGTCAGCACGGCGATTACTTTGCATCTGTAATCAGCGGTGTCATTGTGATTTCCGAGCAGATATGCTTTATCGGGCAATAATCCGGAAAGTTTTGTGTCGGTGATTGCGCAGAGATTAATCGGATTATTGCTGTTTTCGGGACTCAGTCTTTTTATTCCCGATACTGTAAAAGAAGATGTGAAAATTTTCCAATCTCTTACTTCTCCGCTGATACGATCAAGAAATGCCGTTTTTACTTCGTTGTATCCCGAAGAGTCTCCGGAATGTTTTTGGATTGCGGAGAGTTTTAACTGCTCGTATTCGTTTTTTCTTGACGAGTTCAGATTAAGATAATCTCTGAAATTAACGGCAGACCAGTAGGCTTTGCTGTCGGCAAGAACAACTCTGACCGTGCATGAAAGTCGGCACGGTGCAGATCCTATAAAGAATAACGGAAACAACTCGGACGATGTTTGAATTTGCGCATATCCGGTCGCTTTTAATAAATCAACGCAAGCTGACAGCTTTTTTTCATTCGAGGCCGAAACGAGAAAGTCAACTGACGGTCTCATTTTTATGTCTTTTATGGCGGCGGAACCAATGGAAATAACTTCCGCTGCGTTATCTCTCAAAATACGTTTAAGGGATTTTTTACATATTTCTGCTGCTTTTCTGACTCGCCCTTCGTTGCTGGAGGTCTTCAGGTTAAGATATCCTTTTTCGCGCATACAATCCGCCTCCTTTCAAATATACTACAAATTATATAATATCATATTAATAAACATATGTCAATCTTTGGCTTGACTTTTTTCTTTTGCCTTGGTATAATAATCCATATTTTACTATTTGGGAGCGTCGCATGAAAATACTTATAAGTGATTACGACGGAACTCTTGACCGTAATGACTGCGGAGTAACAGCAGAAGACCGTGCGGCAATCAGAAAATGGCGCGAAGCGGGGAATTTGTTTGCCATTGCAACCGGACGTTCTCTCGGAGATATCGGAACCATTGCTAAAAGTCTTAATGCTGATTATGTTATTTGCTGCGGCGGTGGGGATATCTTTGGTAGAACATTATACCCTATAAAAAAATTTTCTGCCACACGACAGGCGCTTGAAGATTTGATCGGATTTTTAAACAGATATAATTGTCGCTTTATTACTATTCGTTCCCAATCCGAAGAATATTGTATCGGACTGTCCGAAAACGGAATACTCGAGCTTCCGCCTGAAGTTTCGGGATTTGAAGGCTTTTCTTTTGATTCTTTCGGATTGCCGTCGAAAAAAATGGCAGAGGAGATGACCGGGTTATTTGACGGCAGAATCAGTGTGATACCGACCGACGGCGGCATTGATATCGCTCCGTGGGGTGTAAACAAGGCAGCGGCAATCAATTACATAATTAAGAGAATACCGATTGATTCTTCGAATGTTATAACGGTCGGAGACAGTAATAACGATGCCGAAATGATTAGTGAATTCAATGGGGTCACGGTTTCCAACGGGAATAGTTATATCAAGTCCATAGCTCGTGCGGTGTATAACGATTTTACGGAAATTTGTGAAGATAATATGTGATTTGGAGTAATATATGAAATTACTGATAAGCGATTATGACGGAACTCTTGATCGTAATGACGGCGTAACAGCCGAAGATAAAGAAGCAATCGGAAAATGGCG
>JAZQQT010000022.1:0-3294 GCA_045629205.1 Eubacteriales bacterium | reverse complement strand
AAGAGCTGTTTGATATCTCTTCCGCGATCGCTTCGGGTGATATTGCCGGACTGTTGAGCATCATGGCCGATTTTTACGGTTCGTCAAAAGAATATGGACTGCTTACGAGCGACCTTTCCGAGTTCTACCGCAAGCTGCTTGTGGCGAGAATAACGAGAGACCCGGCTCCGCTGCTTGAGCTTTCGGGCGACGACGTCCGCGAATACGTTGCGGAAGCGGCGAAATACAAACCTGCGCATATAATCGCAATCCTGAATAAGCTGAGAGAACACAGTTCTCTGCTCCGCGTGAGCATAAACAAACGGGCAGACACCGAAATCTGCCTTATAGGCTGTATGCAGGAGCCGAAGCTCCCCGACGCGGCAATACCGGATATCCCGGTTCCGACCATGGCTACGGCAGCAAAACAAATACCGGCAAAGGAACAGCCTGCGCCGACAGAAGAAAAAAAGAACGAGCCGCCGAAACGCGAAGAACCGAAGAAAGAAGAGCCGGCAAAACAGCCCGAAGAAAAAAAAGAGAATCCTGTTCCGCAGAAGATCCCGGAAAAGCCGATTCAAAATATTTCAGACGACAAATACAGGCGTTTCGACGGATTCGCCGATGCGATAAAGGAGCTGAAGCGAGTGGATATGTTCCTCGCGCTTAATATTCAGGCAAACGCCACCGCGCTTATCAAACCCGGAGTCGTTCTGCTCGTCTTTACAAATAAAGAAGACAAAAAGGACGCCGTGGAAAGCGGAATGGATACAAAGGTCCGCGCGGCGCTCGACAATATGCACATGAAGGATTTCCGTTTTCTCACAACAGTGGGAAACCTGAGCGATTTCCTTGAAGATACCCGAACTACCGAAGATTACGGTGACTCACTATTTTCCGATTGATATAAGGAGACAAAAACATTATGAAAGTCAGAATTCCACAACAGGGCGGCAGCCAGAAAGATATGATGCAGAAGGTTCAGCAGCTGCAGGAAGACATGAAAAACACACAGGCAGCCCTCGAAGAAAAAGAATACAAGGTTGAAACCGGTGCCGTAAAAATCACGATCACCGGAGCAAAAGAAGTAATCAAGGTTTCCATTGACCCCGAAATCATCGACCCCGAAGATCCCGAAATGCTCGAGGATATGATCGCCGCGGCAGTTAATCAGGCTATCAAAACAGTCGAAGACGACTACAATGCCGAAATGGGCAAACTGACCGGAGGACTCAATCTCCCCGGCCTCGGATTCTGATATGGCATACAAAATCAATGCGCTCGACACTCTCACCGACTGTTTCCGCGCTCTTCCGGGAATAGGAGAAAAGACAGCCCAGCGGCTGGCTTTTTTCGTTATGTCCATGCCCGATGAAAAAGCGGAAAAGTTTGCCGACGCGATCATAGGCGCAAAAAAGAATATCCGCTGCTGTCCCAAATGCCAGTGCTTTACGGATAAGGAAGAATGTCCGATATGCGACAATCCCAAGCGTGAGCAATCCATGATATGCGTCGTTGAAAATCCGTCCGACGTTATAGCAGT
Organism: Eubacteriales bacterium; assembly: GCA_045629205.1. Classification (GTDB taxonomy): domain Bacteria; phylum Bacillota; class Clostridia; order Oscillospirales; family UBA644; genus JAZQLP01. Next base: position 1,772 of record JAZQQT010000022.1, on the reverse strand, counting down.
GGAAAGAACAAACGAATACAAGGGACTTTATCACGTTCTTCACGGCGTGCTGTCCCCCACCGACGGCATCGGACCGAACGATATCAAACTGAGAGAACTTATCTCCCGTCTTGCGGACGACAATATAAAAGAAGTGCTGATAGCCACCAACCCGACGGTCGAGGGCGACGTTACGGCTTCGTATATAGCCAAGCTTATCAAACCGCTGGGCGTTAACGTAAGCCGTCTTGCATTCGGTCTGCCGGTAGGCGGAGATCTCGAATACGCCGACCACGTAACGCTCTCAAAAGCCATCGAAAACCGCCGGACGATGTAATAATATGATAATAAACGATTCACCTCTCACAAAAGAACAGGCTGTAATGCTTCCGCCCTTGACACTTGCATATATCGGCGACGGCATTTTTGAGATGCTCGTCCGCGAAAAGCTTGTGACCGAATCAAATCTTCCGAACGGCGGACTCCACGCAAAGGCGAAGGAATACGTGTCGGCCCACGGTCAGGCGGCGCTCGCCGACATAATCATTGACGGGTTGTCCGAAGAAGAGGCAGCGATTTACAAGAGAGGCAGAAACTCACATGCCGTCCCGAGCAAAAACGCCGTTCGATCCGAATACGTAAAAGCGACGGGACTCGAAGCGCTCTTCGGCTATCTGTATCTCACCGGAAACACGGCAAGAATGTATGACCTGTTCAATAAAAACAGTATTGATTAACCGACCGCATTTTCTCCCCGATCAAAACAACAAATGAAAGAGAAAAGCCATGCGTGATTTTTCGGGCGAACGAAGAATAAAAAAATACATTGACGATAAAAAGCGCAGGATATATTGGTTCGGCTCCGTGACTTCCACGAACACTCTGCTCAAGAAAGCGGCAGACAAAGGCGCTCCCGACGGAACGGTCTTTATCGCCGACTCCCAGACCGCAGGGAAAGGTCGCCTCGACAGGAATTTTTTTTCACCGGGCGGCACGGGAATATATATGAGTATTCTCATACGGAATCAGATTATAAACCCCGCCAGGATCACGGCGGCGGCAGGCGTGGCTGTATGCAGAGTTCTCACGAGCGAATTCGGTCTCAGAGTCGGAATAAAATGGGTCAACGATATTATTTCCGACGGCAAAAAAGTCTGCGGAATACTTGCGGAAAGCTGGTCGGACGGTGAACAGATATATACGGTTCTGGGAATCGGAATAAATCTGTTTTATCCGAAAGGCGGCTGGCCGCAGGAACTGACAGATATCGCGGGCTGCGTGTCGGATGCCTACAATCCGAACATTCATGGGAAAATCATTGCCGGTATCATTACCGAAACGGATAAAATACTAAAGCTCCCCGTGAAAAACTGGATAAACGAATACAGAAAGCTTTCCGTCACCGTGGGAAACAATATTGAGATAAACGACGGCATATCCATACGCAAAGCGTTTGCCGAAGCGATCAACGACGATTGCACGCTCGCGGTAAGATTTTCAGACGGAACGACAGGCAGCATCAACTACGGCGACGTTCAGACGATACGTAACGAATAAAAATCAGAACGAATTATAATTTTCCATAAAAGGAGAACTCAAATGGATAAAGTCAGAATCGGAGTATTCGGCGGCGCGAGAGGTTTTACGATGATCGAGCAAACGCTTCATCATACTCACGCCGAATTGGTTGCAGTCTGCGACAAATACGAACCCCTGCTTGAGCAGGTCGATAAATGCGCGAAGGAAAACGGAGTAAACGTTACTCTTTATACATCCTTCGACGAATTCATAAA
>JAZQQT010000021.1:0-9380 GCA_045629205.1 Eubacteriales bacterium | reverse complement strand
CAGCTTGCCGTTTGCGAAAAACTCGGTGTGAGAACTCAGATTTATCTTTCTGCGGGTTTCGCCGAAAGAATGGCAAACGAACATCCCGAATATCTTACCGTTTACAAATGGGGCGGGCAGAACATGCTTGAGCCCGGTTTCCATTTCGTCTGCTTTAACAACGAAGATTATCTTGACCTTCTCTGCCGCGAGGCGAGAGAAATACTTTCCCGTTATCTCGGGAGGTTCGACGGACTTTTCCTCGATATCTGCACTCCCGAACCATGTGTCTGCAAAACCTGCACGGATGAGATGCTTTCGCTCGGACTTGATCCGAGAAACGATGCCGATATCGACAAACACAGAGATATCGTTTACCGTAAATTCACCCGGCGCATCAGAAGCGTTGTCGATGAATTCGACCGTGAACTGCCCGTTTTCTTTAATCGCGGTATTCCCGACAGAGAGGTGGCGTTTACAAACTCAAAGCACCTCGAAATAGAATCGCTTCCCACCGGCGGCTGGGGTTACGATCATTTTCCCATGTCGGCTTCTTTTATCCGATGCCTCGGCAGGGAATATTCCGGCATGACGGGTAAATTCCACAAGTCGTGGGGCGAGTTCGGCGGTTTTAAGCACCCCAACGCTCTGATATACGAAACTTCGCTTTCGCTTGCTTTCGGTGCAAAGTGCTGTGTGGGCGACCAGCTTCATCCTCTCGGATTTTTCGACCACGCCACCTATAAAATGATAGGCAAGGCGTATGAGCTTGTTGAAAAGAAAGAGGAATACTGCCGTGACGTTACGCCCGTGACCGATATGGCGATATTCACGACGTCGGACGGCGCTGTTACCGGAGCCAACAGAATGTTTCTCGAAGGACATTATCTTTTTGATATTATCGACTCTGAAATTGATTTTGATAAGTATAAGCTTATAATATTCCCCGATACCGTTTCTTTTGACGCAAAACTTGCCGAAAAGACATCAAAATATCTTTCCGATGGCGGAAAAATACTTCTTTCGGATAAAAGCGGACTCACTTCGGAAGATACATTCTTTGCCGATTTCGGCGTTGAATATCTCGGTGACAATCTTTTCGATAACAATTATTTCGTTCCCGAATACGATTTTGAGCCCAACGGAAGAACCGCGTATCTTATGTATACCCGCGGACGCAGGATATCGGTCGGAGACGGCGTGAAGGTAAAAGGAAGCATGCAGAACTCATATTTCAACCGCGAGCTTCGCAGATTCTGTTCTCATTCAACCACCCCGAATAATCCCGACGATTCGAATCCCGCATGCGTGATTTCGGGCAATGTGGGATATATCGCATGGGACGTCTTCGGTCAGTATGCCGAGCACGGCGCGTATCATCTCAAACGCATGGTCCTCGACCTCGTCGATTCGCTTCTCGGAGAAGAAAAAACGCTCGTGACATCTCTGCAGTCCAACGGTGTTGCGACCCTTTACGAACAGAAGAACGAAAACAGATATGTATGCCATCTGCTCTATGCCGTTACCAAGCTCCGCGGCAGGGTTGAGGTCATAGAGGACGCGATAACCGTCTGCGATACGGAGGTTTCGCTCCGTCTTCCGGAAAAGCCCTCAAAAGTGTATATCGCGCCCGAAAAACGCGACATTCCGTGGGAATATAAGGACGGGATACTGTCTTTCAAGGTCGATGCCTTTACACTACATACGATGGTCGTAATCGAAAAATAACGGATTTAAAGTGTCTGCCTTCGCCTTTCGGAATGCGCGGAGGCGATACCGGATGTGATTAATTTGCAAAGGACCGATATCATGTGGATATCTAATATGAACGTTCCGGATTTTGAACCGGAACTGCCTCTTACCTATAACGGAAATTATAAAACAAGCGGTCTGCTGGCCTGCCGTGACCCCTTTGTGCTTCATGCCGGAAAACGGTATTATCTTTATCGGAATCACGGCAGAGACGGCATCGTTTGCTGCGTAAGCGAGAATCTTGAAAACTGGTCGGATCCCGTTTATGTTTACAGAACGCCTGATAATTTCCACGGAACCGATGATTTTTTCTGGGCGCCCGAATGTCATTATCACAACGGTTATTTTTATATCTTCACGTCTGTCTTTTCGTCGGAAACAAATCACAGAAACGTGTCGGTTTACCGTGCCGACAATCCTCTCGGCCCCTTTGAAGATATTGCCGGCGGTTCGATAACTCCCCGTGACCGGGATGCCATCGACGGAACACTTTATATCGACGGCGACGGTCAGCCATGGCTTGTTTTTGTCCATGAGTGGACCTCTGTGCCGGACGGAAACGGAGCAATGGCTGCGGCAAAACTTTCGGACGATTTCACTCATCTTGTTTCGGAACCGATTCTGCTGTTTCACGCCCGCGATCTTCCGGCGGCAACAGACGGGGTTACCGACGGCCCCTATCTGTATCGCTCCGACAACGGAAATCTGTTCATGCTTTGGTCGAATTTCTGCAGCGGTGATTACGCCGTGGCAGTTGCGAAGTCTTCAAACGGAAGGCTCGACGGCAAGTGGATACAGAGCGAAAAGCTGCTTTACGGCAGGGGAGAGAGACCCGAATGGGTTTTCGACGGCGGACATCCGATGATATTTCCGGCAGATAACGGTAAATTTTATCTGTCGATTCACTCGCCTAATTGGAATGACGGAACGGTGTTCGAACATCTGCTTCTGCTTCCGCTCGGGCTTTCGGATGACGGGTTTGAGATTCTGTGACGGACTTATATATGTAATATTGCAATATCCGTAAAATGCCGGGTGTTTTCGAAAGAAACACCCGGCTTGCGGTTTTTTTGTTGAGTTAAAATCGGTGTTTTATGCGGATACCGTTAAATCGAATTCAGCTTGTCTTCATAAGCTTTTATTTTGCGGACTATGATAACGGACAGCGGACAAAGAACAAATTCGACTGCCGTTTTGAGAAGTGCCTGAATAAAGATAATAACAATCAGCTGAAGAGGACTTGTTATTATCGTTCCGTATCCGTTTATAAAGAAGTAAAGGAGCGGGAGAAAAACGGCGCAGTCCACTATTTCACCGCAGAGAGAGGATAAAAGACTGCGAAAAGCAAAAGCGCTTATTTTGCCTTCTTTGTCTCTGCGTTTCATTCCTGCAAAAACAAGGTCGTTAAGAAAGTCGCCTGCCATGAAAGCCGTGAGCGAAGCAAAAACGATACCCGGAGTAGAATCGCAAACGGTGGCAAAAGCTTCCGACGTTGCGGTATCTATGCCCGGCATTACCGTGACGAGTTTAAAACAGAGTATCATGAAAATATTGGCAAAAAGGGCAATCCAGCTTATTTTGCGGCTCCACGCATAACCGTAAACTTCGGAAAAAATATCCGAGGCGATATATGTGAACGGGAAAACCACGAATGACGAGGCTATTGAAAGCTTTTGACCGGCGACCGTCCATCCGAATAAATCTATGCTTTTATTCGCAACAACATTACTTATAAGCAGAGAAACCACCGAAATTATCGCGACTACGGTGAAAACCTCCGACATCTTTTTTGTTTTTCCTATTTCAAGCGAACCGACTATTTTTTTGATGAATGACATTTTTAATTCTTTTCTTTTATATATTTTTATATTTTGTAAGCATTGACATTGTATCACGGATGACGGTATATTGCAATATGAATTGAGAATAAAAATTCAATCCTCTTTTTTCGGTAAAGAGGATTGAATGAAAACAGGTGTCCGCTGATTTGATTTTGTATTTTTTTCTGAAGATTTCCGATATTCCCGTATCATTTCGTTATGTATTCTTCCGGCGTTAATTCGATTTCTTCGGCAACCTGCGGTTTGTTATCCTGTTTTTCGGAGCATCCGGCAAAAAGCGACAGCAGAAGAAAGAGAATGAGCATCAGCGATAATGTTTTTTTCATTGCTTCTTCCCATGTTGAGAAAAAATTTATGTCGGTTTTTATTGTTTGCTCAGTTGAGTAGACGCAAACGCAAAGACCCTTCAACACGGTTGCCGTTTTCGTAAAGAATAACACCTGTTAACCCGTCTGCTTCTTCTAAGACAATATCATAACGGTGATCGTTGTAACCTTGTCCGACTCCTTTTAAATACAGCTGTCCGTTTTCGTCGTCGAATGTCATGGTAAGCGGGGAAGATTCGAAAAGATTTACGTATACATTGTCGTCTGTATAAACTGTTATATAAAAAGTGAAACGACCGCTTGTCGGACCGCCAGAGTATACAGTAATCTCATCCCTGCCGTCATTGTTTATATCTCCGAAGGCAAACTTTTCTGCGGAGAATGAAATTATTTGCTCGCCTTTAATATAGTATATGCTGCTAAAGTAGTGTTCGTTGTCTTCAAATGCGAGCGAATCATTCCCTTCGGCTATATATTTGTCGTATGAATATACCGGAACGGCAAACAGTTGCCCGCCTGTCCGTTCAAAAAAACCTTCCGGAGTTACTTCAATGGGAAAGAGCTTGATTTTCGAGAGACTGTTTTCGGAGTCCGGCATTAAAAGTTGTTTGGCTTTTTCGGTTGATATCCCGTCTTTCGGCGCGCCGTTGCTGACTGCATACCAATAAAAAATGATACGACCTTTTTCTGAATTATAATCCAAAAAAATCATACAGTCTTCCCGAAGCAAAAAACGTGAATGCTTCATTATAACCGATTCAAAGCCGGCATTACATAAATCGGAATAAAAAGATTCAAACTCTTTAAATGAGGCGTTTTGTATCTGATAAAATCCGCCGTTTTCAATGGGGGTCGATCTTTCCGGCAGCGCAAACGGCGGAGCCATGGAAGACTTTATGTAATTACAATACCAGAGAGTAATATTTTTCTGTTTTTCCGACGTTTCGCGGTTTTCGGGTGACTCCGGTTTTTCGGCGCATCCCGCAAATAATCCGAGCAAGATACAAAGCATTAACAGCAAAGAGAATATTTTTTTCATATGTGGCCTCCTGTTTGATTATGAATTTGATTATGAATTACCTTCTATTATATATAGACGTAAAAAAACGGGAAACGGATACCGTGAAAAACCGAACTTTTTGTGAAATCGTTAATTATATTGTTTTTTTACGGATTTTTTAGTGCAAAGCGACCATATCAGGCTGAAAATCATAAGATAAATTATATAAAGCAGTGCAACCGCAACACCGTAAAGAGTCGGATCTCCGCCGACCATGTCGAAAACTATCGAAAACGGTGTGCCGTCGGGACTGCTGAAAAACATGTAGTTGTGCTGATAATCAAGTCCGAATCCGTTTTCGGGATTGAGAAAGAAGTTTGCTGCGGCGGCAAGAAATTCGAAAATAACGAGGATGCCCGTTACTATCGGTCTGTTTTTCGCTTTCATCGAAGCGAGTCCCGTTATCGCCGAATAAAGTCCGGCAAAACCCGAAATACAGTGTGTCGTGACCGAGACCATCGGAAAAAAGCTGAGAACGGGGCTTCCGCCGAAAATATTACCGGCAAGATATGTTCCCGCCAGACAGCCGAGAGTTCCGAAAATAAAAACAAAGTCGGTGCAGGCGTCTCTTATTCTGCCTTTTCCGAAAGCGGCAAAGGGGAGCGCAAGAAGGTGGATGCTGCATAGGAAAAGGGGAAGATTGGAGAGTATTTCGAGAAAATTGTGCGCAACAAAACAACAAATCGTTATTTTTGTTATTTCAGATCCCAGTATCAGAACAGTTGCGATTCTGAGGACCTTGCGCTTTTTCGTGTCTTCGGATTTTTTATATTTCAGACCGAACAAAACCGCAAGTCCGACGGTAATGAGGATCATCACCGTAACGTATGCGAGATGCGCGGGAGAGAACCAGCCTTCTACGGGACGCGGGTCTTCGGCAAATCCGAAATAGATTTTGATGTAATCGACAAAAGACATTTTAACCTTCCTATATTTTCTGTTTATTTGAAGCTGTATTGAAAGTGATTTCGGAAAATGTTATCATGAGTGCAAAAAGGATTAGAACGTAAAACGGGAGAATGCGGGTTCCGACAGCTCCCGCCGTAACGCCGAAAAGCGGCGGCATGAGAGTGTTGCCGATGTAGGCGCTTGCCATTTGAATCCCGATTATCGACTGCGAGTTTTCGGTTCCGAAATGCTTTGGCGTGGAATGGATAAAACACGGATAAATCGGCGCGCAACCGAGTCCGACAATAACAAACCCCGCTACCGTTACCCATATCGCCCCGAAAGGAAGAAGAATAAGCAGAAGACCTGCAGTGATTATTCCCGTTCCGAGCCGTATCATGTTTCTGTCGCCGAGTTTGTCGGCAATAAGTCCCGCAAGAAAACGTCCGCCCGTAAGTCCTATGTAGAACAGAGCGCCGTCCGCTGCGGCTGCCTCATCCGAAAGCCCCTTGCATTCTGCAAAATAACTGCTTGCCCATATCATGGTCGTGGCTTCGGCGGAACAGTATCCGAAAAATCCGATAAGCAGAGTCGGGACACCGTTTATTTTTAACGCTCCGATGACTCCGAGCGGTTTTGAATCCTTTTCGGCTGCGCGTCCGTCGGGATTTTCGTGTATCTTCCACAGCGGTAATGAAAACAACAGAACGGCGGCGATGCCGAACTGAATATACGAAACCCAACGGTAGCCGTCGTGCCATTCGGCGTGTCCTATTGCGTAACTCATTATATATGGGCTGATGATCGCTCCAACGCCCCAGAAAGCATGCAGCCAGCTCATGTGACGCGAGGTGTAATGCAGGGCAACGTAGTTGTTCAGCGCCGAGTCGATGGAACCGGCGGCGAGCCCGTATGGGACAGCCAGAACGCAGAGCATCCAGAAGCGCGATGAAAAGGAGAAACCGAGGATGGATAACGCCGAGAGGGCAACGCTGAAAAGAGTGACATATTTTGTCCCGAATTTTCGGGTCAGGCGGTCGGACATAAGACTGGATATCACCGTTCCGGCTGAGGTTATCATGGAAACGATACCCATTGCGGAGATGGGCATGCCCATAACAACGTGAACGACCGGCCATGCCGAGCCCAGAAGTGTATCGGGCAGTCCGAGACTGATAAAAGCAAGATATATAACAGCAAGTAAAAGCATAATGTCAGATCCGATAACCGTTTATTTATATATCATTATAACATATTTTTAACGATAAAGCAACACGGCGAAAAACCGGTGAAATCCGAAGAGAAAGTTCCGCGGTGTAAACAAAAACGGCAGAGATTATTCTCTGCCGTGATTCCTGTGATTTTTAATGCTGAATTCCTATAAGGCTGTAATCCCATTTTTCAAAGTTGAGGATATCTCTGTAGACTCTCGAATCTTCTTTAAGGAAGAAATTGCCGTTTTCGGGATCGACGAAAACATCGGTGATATTGTCGGTGTAACAGATGTTGTTCGCAACATTACCGAAATTATATACGCCGGGACATATATGGGGATCCGTGTTTTTGTCATCGTCTTCATCCATGAAAAAGTTGAGACAGAGATATTCCATCGGATTGTATATGTTGTCGGTTCCTTTGCTGAAAACTGTCCAGCCGTTATTGTATCCGATATTTCCGTAAACGTCGGCGTATGATGCCGGTCCGGGGGAATCGAGCAGATCAACCGTTATACCTTTGAGCGCTTTGAAACCATCGGTGGTTCTCATTTCCAGAGTGCTCAGGTATTCGGGCTGGGTATATTTCCAAATATCGGTAAGATAATTTGCGGATACGTTATTTTTCCACAGATATCCGTCGGAATAGCTTGTTGAAGTCGGATACCACAAATATCCTCTTTCGTCGAAGTTTATGCCTTTTGTTTTTACGAGAACATTGTTGTAAATCGTAAGATTGCGTCCTCCGCCGATGGCAAAGCCGTTTCCTCCGATATTAACAAGAATATTACCGTAACATGTTATTTTAGCGAGCATATCGTCGAGATATATTCCGTTGGGGCCTCCGCCGTGTGTTACGTCTATAACATCGTGAATGTAATTATATCTTATTTCCGTATTGCCCCAGTCCCATCTGTGTCCCGAATAAATCGCGCCGGAATCGGATGTTTCCGAACAGACATTATGAATATAATTATATTCTATCGTTGTCATACCGCCCCAGAAAAGGATCGCCGAATGGGGCGTATTGTATATTTCGTTATGTGAAATCACATAACCGAGACCGTTGATGATGATACCGGCGTTATACACCGTATATACCTGCGCGAAATCGTGAATGATGTTATTTGTGATAACGGAGCCCGAAAGCTCGCGTGTGCCGTAATTACCGCCGTCAATATATACCGCGCCGCCTCCGAGATTATAAAACTCGTTGTTTTCTATTGTTATTCTGCTGCCGCGGAACCACAGTGAACGCGATGTTCCTCTGATGACGGAATTGCGGACCGTTATATCCGAAGAATCTTCGCCGTATACCGGACTGTTGCGGAAACTCTCAAAATAAAAGCCGTCAATGGTTATAAAGCGGCTTCCGGAAAGATCGATTCCGGGATCAATAAGCTGCGAAAAAGTTATTTTCGATGTTTCAAAGCCGTCTTTCGGCCAGTAATAAAGCATATTCGCGGCAACGTCCCAGTAGTATTCTCCGGGTGAATCGAGTTCTGTCGCAATATTGAAATAATAAAAAGGTTTCTTATCCGAATATTCGGCGTCAACAGCTATTCCGCCGCTTTGGGGAACCGCATGTGTGTTCCATGTAAAATAAGCTGCCCAGTCATATATCGGATATCCATACAGTCTGACGCCCGTTTCTTTGTCCCAGAGCTCCGCTCTGTCTTCCGGAATTCTGAGAAGCGTGGATGTTCCGTTATAGGCTTCCAGAACTTCTGTTTCGCCGTAACCCTCGTTCGGCCAGCGCGCGACATTTTGAAGCTCGTTATTTACATATAAAGACTGGCGGTATTCCCATGTGCAGGTATATCCCGTAGCTCCTGCGCAGTATTGTCTGCTGTCGTCGGCATCCCATATTCCCGCTGCCGCAAGGTCGATTTCGAGGACATTTGTTTTTGCTTCTTCGGAATACAGTCTTGCCTTGAAAGCTTCATTTGCGGGCTTGAAATCGGAAGCATTGAGGCTTATGCCTCCGTCGAATATGACCTCCGCGCCGTCTGCCGCGGCGTAAACTATCGGCTTGCCTTCTTCACCGCCGTCTTCGGCTCCGATTTTTACAGAGGCTTTGAACCTGTATGTTCCGGAGGCAAACTCGACTTTTATTCCGCCTTCTGGAAGACCGTTCGCCGTTTTGTATTCGCGCACTTTTGCGACCGCTCCGCCGAGAGTGGCGAGAGGCGATTCTTTCGTGCCTTCGTTGGCATCGTTTCCGTCAACGGCGACGTAGAATATTTTGCCGAAATCCTTTACGACGGGGTCGTCCTGAGGCTCGGGGTCTTTTTCGGTATTGCATGCCGAGAAAAGACAA
>JAZQQT010000020.1:0-3293 GCA_045629205.1 Eubacteriales bacterium | reverse complement strand
ATCATCAGATTCAGCTTTACAGTCTCCACGGGCAGAGCAAGGATGCTTTCACAAAGGATCAGTTCGGTGCATGGGAATACGATATTATCGGTACATGGTACAAGTGCAATATGACGGACATCATGGCGGCGATCGGACTGGGGCAATTTGAAAGATATCCGCAGATGCTTGCCCGCCGCCGTGAAATTATTGAAAAATACGATGCGGCATTAAAGCCACTCGGAATAAAGACCCTTGATCATTATACAAGTGAACGGATGAGTTCGGGACATCTTTGTATCACGAGAATTCCGGGTATCAACCGCGAACAGACGAATGAAATCATCGGGAAAATGGCAGAGGCGGGAATCGCAACAAATGTTCATTTCAAACCGCTTCCACTCCATACGGCGTATCAGGAGCTGGGCTTTGATATTAAGAATTACCCGGTAGCGTATGCGAATTTTGAAAACGAGATCACACTGCCGCTCCATACGAAGTTGACGGATGAAGATGTTGAGTATGTGATCGAAAAATATACGGAAATTGTCAGAGGATATGTCAAATGAGGAATATCGTTTTTTTGGCGTCAGCACAGGCACAAAAGCCGGAAATTTTGATCCGTACATATTACGACTCGATCAATAAAAGCCCCCAAGGCGATATTCTTTTGACGAACGCATATGAAGGCAATGTAGTGGATTTTGCCAAGAAAACACGCCTTAAAGTCCTTGTTTGTACGGATTCATTGTTTTCGAATGAAGAATGGATCAAAAATACATTAATGCCGTATTCGGAGTGTGTGCTTGTCAGCTGCGGTTGGCCGTATATCATTCCTTCTGCGTTGATTCGTACTTTTTTCGCAGCGGTGAACTGTCATGGCAGTTATCTGCCGGATTATCGCGGTTCAAGAGCTTATATGCATTATTGGGCGAACTGTTCGGAGTATTACGGAGCGACGATTCATTATCTGACGGATAAGATCGATGACGGAAATATTTTGATCAGAGGAAAACTACAAATGTTCAAAGATGAGTCACACGACTCTGTGTTTATCAGGACAGCGGAATTATGTGGTCATCTGTTGCCTGCCGCTATGCTGATGATTGAAAACTCAGATGCCGGATTTATTGCAGAGGGACAAAAACGGTATTTCTGTAAAATGACTTCCGATGAATTTGAAACTCATCGGAAGCAAAATGAAAAACTGATATTGGAGGGGAAAAAGCCTGTGCTGACAAAGCATAAGGTTTTGAAATAGATGAAAAAAGTATTGATAATCGGTGCGGGATTTCTTCAAAGTTTTATCATAAAAAAGGCAAAAGATATGGGGTATTACACCTTGGCGGTCGATGCCGATCCGAACGCTCCCGGTTTTGCCTTTGCGGTCAAATACGAAGTGATCAACATCGTTGATGAAAAAGCTTGCCTTTCATTTGCAAAAGAAAACCAAATCGACGGTGTTCTGACTGCCGCTACGGAATACGGCGTTTTGACCGCCTCATATATTGCAGAAAAAATGAATCTGCCGGGGCTGAAATACACATCAGCTCAAAGAGTTAAGAACAAGTATGAGGTCAAAAAATGTTTTCTTCAAAATCATGTGGATGATTCGGACGACCAATGCTGTCTTGTCGATGCCGATACCGATATCGGCACACTCGCAGAGAAACTTTGCTATCCTGTGATCGTAAAGCCGTGCGACGGTTCCGGCAGTCGGGGAACGAGCAGAGTTGATACACCCGATGGCTTGTCGGCGGCATGCGTATTTGCCATGAACAGTTCGATTTCTCATCGTGCAGAGGTAGAATCTTTTGCCGATGGTATGGAATACGGTGCTGAAAGCCTTGTTGTGAACGGTGAAGTCCATGTGTTGGCGATCATGAAAAAGTGGATGACAAAACCGCCATATTACGCCGAACTTGGTCATGCAATTCCGTGCGGACTGCCTGCGGATGTTGAAAAAAAAGCGAAAAAGTGTATAGAAAAAGCAATCAGGGCACTCGAAATCAATTTCGGTGCCGTCAATGCAGATATGATCATCTCCGACGACGGAAAAGTACATATCGTTGATATCGGTGCCAGAATGGGCGGTAATATGATAGGACCTTGTATTATTCCTTATGGTACTGGTATTGATTATATGGGAGCAATCTTGCAAACTGCGTTAGAAGAAAAGGTCGATCTTACGGTGCATCCTCACGGTGCTGTCGCAACAAAATTACTTGCTTTTCATGACGGAACCATAAACAGACTGCCTGATTTTGAAAAGTTTCAAAAGGAATATGAGGTAGAAGTATACCATCATATGAAGCTCGGTGATGTAGTGAACGAATATCATACCAATCTTGACGGTTGCGGATATATTGTTACAAAGAGTGATAGTTCTGATAAAGCGTTGGAGTGCGTTGAAAGAGCGTTTGGAGAGATGCAAAGGAGTATTTTCGGTGAAGACAGTATCTGAAAGTAATACAGAAGCGGAGCAATTGCTGATAAAGAACAAGGAGTTGAAAGGATATAACGGCATTTACAATAAGTATGTCAAAAGAGCAATAGACCTGATAATTTGCGTTTTGGCGTTTCCTTTTTGGCTGTTCCTTTTTTTGCCGATTGCGTTAGCCATAAAAATTGAAGACGGAGGCCCTGTCTTTTATTTGGACAACCGTGTCGGTGAAAACTGTAAGCAGATTCGGATGTACAAGTTCCGTTCCATGAAGGTCAATGCGGAAATTTTGTTCAATGCGGACGGAAGTACATATAATTCGAAAAATGATCCGAGAGTTACGAGGGTTGGAAAGTTTCTGCGACTTAGCAGTTTGGACGAAACGCCTCAGCTTATCAATGTAATCAAAGGTGAAATGTCCATTATCGGACCGAGAGCCAGTGTGTGGGATGCGTTATCCACTTATAAAGAAGACGAGCTTGATAAAATGAAGGTACGCCCCGGGATCACGGGCTATACGCAGGCATATTACAGAAATGCAATCGGTGTCAGAGAAAAAAGATTGCTCGATGCAAATTATGCCAACTGCATTAGCTTTGGGCTGGATGTAAAAATTTTCTTCAAAACCATAAAAACTGTATTGAAGAGAGAAAATATTTATACAAATCAGTAAAGCGTTGCAATCAGGAGGCGGATAACAATGGCTGTCAGCAAAAAATTAAAAGCCCTTTATAATAAAATATTTGACGGAACCGAAACGGCGGTGGCAAATGCCATCATTACTTTTCAGGAACGCAGACAGTTAAAGAAATATGTAAAGCCCATGCCCCGTCTCACAAGGGAGCAGAAGAAAAACGTCAAAGATTTCTGG
>JAZQQT010000019.1:0-2098 GCA_045629205.1 Eubacteriales bacterium | reverse complement strand
TCTTTAAACGGTGCGGGAATAAATTTGAGAGCGTTAAGATATTTTTCCGCAGCCTCGCTATCCGACGGAGAATAAACCGCGCATACAGCAAGCCTGCAGCCTGACGTTTCGCCTACACGTTCAATTTGACACGCATCAAAGAAATCACAGGGAGAAACCTCGGGGATTTCCCCTGATTTCGTTACGGGAACCGTTCCTATACTGAAAACCGCAGAATCGGAAACCGGCTTACCGAGAGGAAGCGGATAATCAACCCAAGGCAAATAATAATTTCTGCGAATTTCATTCTTATTAACAGCCGATTTAAGATTTACTATTCTGTTTTTATAACCGACAGCAGCTGATGCTGTTTTTACGGCATCGTCGATTTTTGCCGATATTTCGGTCAATTGCGATTTTGTAATAACACGCCTCGGCGCAAACAGACTCTTCTTTCCGTTACTGTAAGGATACAAAACATCCAATCCGTTTTTAATGATTGAAAGTTTCTCTCGAAGGTCGCTTAACTCTCCGTCAACTTCCGTTTCGACACTCGCAAGTGCTGAACCGGATAAATCCGTAACGTCGACGCATGAAAGCCAAAGCAGGTCATTCAAAAGCCGTTCGCTTGAACTTTTCAAAAACACAAGCGAGAGCTTTTTCATTTTTACTACCGACATTTATTCCTCCGTGCCAAGCAATTCCGCCTTACAGGATGCAATAATACCGGCGCTTTTTTTAAGAGCATCAGCCTTGAAAGAGTCGCAAAAATCACGGTAGGCCGATAAATCGGATCTGTATTTTTCATCCGCTTGTTTTTCGGCATTTTTTACCATATCATTTGCTTCAATTTCGGCTTTTGCAATTATATCTTCGGATATTTCCGCTGCTTTTTTTACAGCATCATCCGAGATTTTTTTTGCATTGGCCGCACCATCGGATTTTATCGACTCAGCTTCGGCTTCGGCTTTTTTAATTTTATCAAGAACATCGGAAATCATTTTCCGCAGCTCCTTTCGGGATTAGGAAAATTAGTTTTCGGAATCTTTTGATTCTTTTTTGGGGAACATATCTTTGATTCTATCGACATAATTAGGAATAGAATCTATTACTTTATCAATCGTTGAGAAGGTCGGCTGGCTGATCGGAAGCATAGATACGCCCTTATCCGGAGAAACAACGAGAAACGCTATCGGAGTAATCGTGACACCTGCTCCGCTGCCGCCGCCAAAGCAGACATTGGCATTGTTTTTGGAAGGAAAATCGGATCCGCCGGATGCAAAACCGAAGCCTACTTTTGAAACGGGAATAACAACAGTTCCGTCGGCACAGTTAATCGGATCGCCGACGACAGTATTGACATCGACCATTTCCTTGATTTTGGACATGGCGGTATCCATAACGCCCTGAACGGGATGTTCATTGTTTGCCATAACATTATCCTCTTTTCACAGAATTCTTTTTGGTTCGAAAATATATTTTAAGCACGCCGAAAACCAGCGGCAAAATAAATATCGGAATAAACGAAAGCGAAACATCAGCTGAAAACGATGAGTCAGGAGAAGCAAAGTCCGGGCAAATCCTGACCTCGCCTTTTTTGATTTTTCCGGCTGACTGCAAACCGTTTACAACAGGAGCAACCGCAGCTGACAGACGACCGTAATTCAATGCGGTTTTATCGGCATCGGGAGTCCCGACGGAGACGTAAACAAACAGTCTGTCGAAAAGCAGTTTTTTAATCACGTTTTTATTGAACAAACCGAGAATTTCGATATAATCATCAAAAGAAAAGCCGAGTGTTTTTTTTGATTTTTTCTTTTTTGCTTCAGAGTCGTCAGCCTTTTTATGCTCAGACGCCGAAGCAGCAGACTCTTCTTTTTTTGTCTGATCGGATGCCGAAGGGTAAATTTGTTTTTTTACAAACAAATAACTTATAATAAGTTTTTTTTCTTCACCGAAATTTGCAGATAACGAAATCTTAAAACACAGCGCAATTAGAATAAGCAAAAGAACAAGAAAAACAATCGCTGCCAAAACGGCGAAAACGATACCGATTATTTCTAAAACATTCACTTTTCGGAGCTTTCCGCCGAAGCTACCGATGAAGCATTGGCATCGT
>JAZQQT010000018.1:0-9328 GCA_045629205.1 Eubacteriales bacterium | reverse complement strand
GGTGACTACATGGTAGATATCACTGTAAACAATAAAGCCGCGCAGATTTATTTTACCATCGACAAGGCAACACCGTATATCAAGACCACCCCTGCTCCGAACGATATCGAGTATGGCAAGAAGCTTTCGGACAGCACACTTTTCGGCGGTTATGTTCAGATTTCAAGTACTGACAGCTCAGAGGTCGGCGGTCTGTTTGAGTGGACAAATCCCGATACGGTGCCGGGTATAGATGACAGCGAAATAACCGAATATGATGTAACCTTTACTCCGGCAGATACGAATAATTACAATACCGTTTCCTGCAAGGTAACGGTTAAGGTAAACCACACTCATGCTCCCGTTCTCGCAGAAGGTCAGGCGCAGACCGAATCGGCTGCCGGCTTCAAGGATTATTACGAGTGCGAATGCGGCAAGTTCTTTGAGGATGCGACCGGACTTGTTCTGATTGAAGACCTCGATGCGTGGAAAGCGGAGGGCGGCAACGGCTATCTTGTCCCGCTTGTTCATACGGTTACTTCCGCAAACGGTCAGGATGCTTCCGATACCGAAGCCGGTTATAAAGCGTATTACGAATGCAAGAACTGCGGCAAATACTATGAGGATGCTACGGGACTTATCGAGATTTCCGATATAGATGCGTGGAAAGCCGAGGGCGGCGCGGGTTATCTTGCTCCGCTTCACGGAATTGACGAAAACAACGACCACATCTGCGATTACTGTGATAGACAGGTTTCCGAGTGCGTAGATGCAGATAATGATCACAAGTGCGACATCTGCGGCGGTCAAGTCTCCGAACACAAAGGCGTTCTTGTAGAAGGTACTGCGGCAACGCTTCAGAGTGCAGGATACAGAAGTTATTACGCCTGCGAATGCGGCAAGTTCTTTGAGGATGCAACCTGCAAGGTTGAAATCACCGATCTTGATGCTTGGAAAGCACAGGGCGGAAACGGCTATCTTGCAAAGCTTGAAGAAGAGCCGACCTCTCCTCAGACCGGAGACACAAGCAATATGACTCTTTGGGTGATGCTGATGACACTTTCCTCTATGGGACTTTGTGCCTGCCTCGTTCTCGGTAAAAAGAGGAATAAGTGTTAAGTATCAAGTGTTAAGTGTTAAGTGTTAAGTTGAGGATAGAGGATGGCGTATCGGAATTATAAAGATTTAACTGTTTGGCAGAAAGCAATGGATTTGACCGAGGAGGTTTACCGTTTGGTGAAAATACTGCCGAAAGAAGAAACTTATGCACTGTCAGACCAAATAAGACGGTCGGTCGTTTCCGTTCCGTCCAACATTGCCGAGGGACAAGGCAGAGAATCAAAGAACGAATTTCGTTCCTTTCTCTCTATTGCGAAAGGTTCTCTGTCGGAACTCGAAACGCAGCTGCTTATATGCGTTAGGCTGAAATATTTTTCCGAATCGGATATTGAAACTTCTCTTTCTCTTTCAAACGAAATCGACAAAATGCTGACAACACCAATCTTAAAACTTAAATCTTAAAATTTAAAGCTCTTCAAAATATTTAACCGAAAACAGCGGTAACGGCATAAAAAACCGCTGCCGCTGTTTGATTAATTCGGTATTTTATTCGCAATAGTGGCAAGTCCACGCATTGACTTGCTCGCCGCAGTTCGGGCAGGTGCAGTCGCCGCAGGGTTTATGGCATGTCTGACAGTAATAAACCGGATCGGAGTGAATGTCGTATTTCGGGCAGTTGCTCGGCGTGTAGCACCCTTGTCCCCATTCATCCACCGCATATAAGCTCGGGCAACTGTAAGAGCCGCAGTATTCGCAACCTTTCTGTTCAAGCTCGCGGACAAATTCGAATCTCTCAGATAGGTGTGTTGAAATGGATATAACACTCGAAGAATTAAACGAAAAAAACAGCAGGGAAATCGTTGATATATATAATTATTATGTTCTCAATTCCGTGGCGACCTACGGCATAACGCCAATGACCGTCGATGAGTTTTACGATTATTACAAATTAAACGACGTCAAAACCATGGCAAAGGCAATCGCTGCCGACGGAACGGTCATCGGTATCTGCCTTTTAAAACCGTTTGACCAGAAGAAAGAGGCGTTCGACGGAACCTGCGAATACACGGTTTACATACATCCGGATTATTGCGGTAAGGGTATCGGCAAAACCGTTTACAAA
Source organism: Eubacteriales bacterium (assembly GCA_045629205.1). Taxonomy (GTDB): domain Bacteria; phylum Bacillota; class Clostridia; order Oscillospirales; family UBA644; genus JAZQLP01. The sequence continues at coordinate 7,167 of JAZQQT010000018.1, read as the reverse complement.
ATGACGGAAAAACTGATTGCAGGGATGAATATCACCACGGTTCTTGCCGTGATCTGCGCCGAAAACACCGCCAGCCGTAAGATGTTTGAATCGGTCGGCTTCGACTGTTCGGGCATTCTCCGCAGGGTCGGCTTCAAGTTCGGAAGATATCTCGATTTGTGTTATTATCAGAAAGATTACAGGTAAAACAACTGGTAAATACATACAAAACAGACGCAGAGATTTGATTTTCTCTGCGGTTGTTTTTTGTGTTGTGTTTTTTAGATAATAATTTTCTTGAATTTAAATTTTTCCAATAAAATTTGGAAAAAGTATTGACAAAGAAAACTTGGAATGATATAATTGATTTATCCAATAAAACTTGGAAGGAGTTATGCAATGAATAATGAAGAAATACTAAAAGCGGCTCAGAAAGAAAAGCATAAAGGAAAAGAATTTGAAAATCGGGAAGGACTTCGCTCAACCGCGGTTGGAGCAGTTGTGTCACTTTTTTTGACATCAATCTTATTGTTTCTCCAATATTTTGTAAAGGGAACAATTAATATGGGCTTTCTATCTATTGGCGTGAGTTCTGCAGCAGCTCAATATCTGTATGAAGGAATCAAAATAAAGAAAAAATCATCACTTGTAATTGGAATAATTACTACTATTATTGCGATATTCTTTACTGCAGTCTTTGTTGCTCAACTCTTTGCGAAAGTGTGGATGGTATGAATTCACATTTGAAGCTGAAGAATCGTTTGAAAGAGTATAGACAAAATTTAGGTTTGACTCAAACACAGTTGGCAGAACAAGTCGGGTCTTCTAAAAATACGATTAGTTCAATTGAAACTGGTCAGTTTTGTCCTACAGCATATTTGGCTGCATTACTTTGTATTGCGTTGAACTGCAAATTCGAAGAATTATTTTATTTTGACGAAGAATAATATCTATTTAAAAGACTTCGTTTAAATTCTTTATTATTAATAAACAATAAAATATATAAAATTTAAAGTCAATTTTTATTAAGGAATTTACTATGGAAACTGAAATCTTTCAACAATCGTTATTTGGAGATTCTACAACAGAATCAACATTATATGCATCAATTCCAAATAAAATTGATGTTGTAAAAATGGAATATATTGGAGCTGAGTCTATTGAATGGACAGAATTATTCTGTGGATTCACAGATATCAAAGCCATTACGTTCTCGTCAGGAATAGGCTTTATCGAAAAACTGCTTGAAATGTTTAAGAGCGGAGAAATCATCTTCGGGTGTGAAGGCGTAATGTCATACAACCTTCAGGAGATTGTAGCTTTTCAAGACAAGCTTATCGAACGCATAAAAACATCAACAAAAACCGCTGAAAAAATATTAAACAAAATTGATGCCGGTGATGTGCATTTTTACGTCGCACGAACTCAATTATCTCATGAAAAGATTTATTTGCTCTCATCAGAAGATGGACGAAAGAGAGTCATTACGGGTTCGGCAAACATGTCGTATAACGCTTTTTGCGGACGCCAACGTGAAAATATTTGCTATATTGATGGCAGCGCGGCTTATGGTTGGTATTTAGATGTTTTTAATTCATTGAAAGAAAATAGCGTTGACGAAATTAGTCATAAAGCGCTTGTTGTATCCGATTTAGACGAAAACATTGATGAACTGCCTATTTCTCAAACAATCAAAACGAATAAGGCGTTAGTATTTGAGTCGATTAAAGACAACAGCGAAGAGGTTGAGTTTACGCTCGCTGTACGAAATCTTGCTACTAAATTCGCACCAATTTTTCCTAAACCCGAGAAAAAGACCGGAAGATTAACAATTATTCCGGATACTATCAATAAAATCAAAAAGCACATCAAAGATGAGAATATCAAAACAAAAGAACTGAGAAACGAGTATCCGCAACTTGTTGTAGATGTTTCTAAATCTTCTGTAACATTGAATGGTGAGTTGTTAGACCTATCCCCTGCTAAAGATGATGTTAAAAACGATGTTCATTTGTTTTTGAAATATATGGATGGATATAGTCGTTTTCATGGCGATTACATCGGTATGCAGTATCGATATTTTGAATTTGCGAACTGGTTCTTCTGTTCTCCCTTTATGGCAGTTATGCGTGATATGGCTGCGCGGTTTGATCAAAACAGATTGCCGTATCCTGTATTTGGTTTGGTTTACGGTCAGAGCAAAGCCGGAAAAACAAGCTTTTTGGAAACGCTTCTCAAAATGATGATCGGACAAAAACCAAAGATTGCTGCAGCCGAATTTACCCGTTCCAGCATCGAGGGACTCAAGCGCACTGTGCAAGGTGCACCGATCATCGTTGATGATATGATCAACACCAGATTCAATCAACATGCTATCGAAACGATAAAAACCGATGATTTTGGCATTGCAGATCACATGGTGAATTATTCAGCAGTTGTCATAAGCGCAAACGAAGATGTAAAGGCAGTATCTCCTGAGGTTATCAGAAGAACGGTGATTTGTCGTGTTGAAGCCGGACTTACAAACACCGAAGTAATGAAGAGTAATGTCGTCAGAACTGTTCAAAAGGAAATCGGTACAGCTTTTTATCGTGAATATTTGCGAAGAATGCTTGAAATCATCCCGGATTTGATTGAATCCATGAAATCCGACGAAAATGAAAGTGCTCCTGATATCTTAAATTATTCATCGGAAATAATCGTTTCAATCATCAGTGAATATGCGAAAGTTCCTGAATACATTAGGCATCTTTCTCTTGAAGATTATTTCAGCGAGAAAGTAACCGGACAGTATGCAATGAAAACTGTTTGCTCTGCTTGGAAAAACAGTCCTAAATCTTTTAGGATTGATAAGAGAAATAACGAGCTTCGCTACGATGCGGGAGCGACATACGAAGCAGATAGATTGATTAAGGAATTGCCGGAAACATTGGAGGCTCGTAAATCCCGCGAGTGGGTTGTGATGAATCTGGATGAGGCGAGAGATTTCTTCGGGATAAAATTCAAAAAAAAGTTTTTTTAGTTGTTATTATTTGAAAAAAGATTAATTTGCAATCTTTTCATTTGACTTATCAGGAAAACAAACAGTAAATACATGAAAAACAGCCGCGGAGATTTGATTTTCTCCGCGGCTTTTCGTTTATATGTCGGTATTATTTGCCGAATGTTTCCTTCATCATGTCAAGATAGTTGTCGAGATATTCCTTGTCGAGCGGGTGTGACGAGCAGGGGAGGGTCTGTCCGTTTCCGTTTTCGTCGCCGAAGATGGTGAGATTGTCGTTGCGGTAGGCGTCTCTTACTCTCTTATCGGTGAAATCGGGGATGGGGTAGGTGTTGCCGCCGTTAAGAACGCTTCGCCATGCCTGTATACCGGTCATCGACATCGCAACGCTCTTGTAGATACCGAACGGAGCCTCGCAGTTGCCCTTGAGATATTCGATAAAATAATATACTACCCAGAAATCTCCGCCGCCGTGGCCGCATTTTTCGGCAAGGTCGGCATTGGTGTTCCATGTGGGCTGATAGGTCTTTTCTTCTTCGGCGCCTTCGGGAAGATCCCAGCAGTTGTAATTGAGTCTGACCTTTTCCAGATTGCCTCTCACCGTTTCGATCGCGCCCTTTGTTCCGGCGAGACGATACCAGTTTCCGTGGGGAGCGAGCATGGAGCAGCCCATTACACGGAAAACGCTTCCGTCGTCCATCTGAAGAAGCATCGGCGTTACCCAGTCATCCGAAAAACGGAGAATGTTCCTGCCGTGCCCCGGCTCGGAGAATGTTCTCGCGTTGACCTCCTTTGGCATCGCTCCGGTCATATACATAAGCGGCGCGAGGGCATGGGTAAGATAAAACGCTCCCGCGTTGCTGTATTTTCTCCAGTGATACGGTTCTGGGTCAAGGCCTCTTATGTCCTCGTTGCTTGAAGGATGCCAGTATTCGCCTTCGGCATAACCGCATTTGCCGAGAGTTCCGGTTTCGTATATCCGCTTCATTTCAAGGCAGGAAGCGGAAAAGGGGTAGTTTTCGGCAAAGAAGTATTTTGTTCCGGTTTTTTCAACGGCGTCGCAGAGCTCGGCGCATTCCTTGAAGGTGACTGCCGGTGTGGTTTCGGTGAATACCGCTATTCCCATGTTGAGCGCTTTTATCGCAAACGAAGCGTGCTCGTGAAAATAGTTTGCAAGGATTACGGCGTCAAGACCGCATTCTATAAAATCGTCAAAATTATTGAACCCGAGCGTTCCCTCCGGAAGCTCCTTAAGAACGTTGTCGACCTTGTCCTGAAATTTGTCGCATACGGCGTAGATTACAGCGTCATCCTTGAAATAATCGCGAATGATTTCGAGAAACGTGCAGCCTCTTCCGAGGCCGAAAACTCCTATTTTGAAAATCTTGCCCATTGTATATATCCTTTCTTTTTCGTGTGGCGTCACACGGTGTTTATGTTTTTATCGGATCAGTTTTCTGTCTCGATTGGCAGATGCGGGGTTTCGCTCAGCCCGCGGAGATAGGGGAAAATCAGTCCGTTCCGCTGTTCTTCATCTGAATCGTTTGAAAAAGTAAAAGTCGTTATGCTTGTGAACGTCATTCCGAGGTCCTGATATCCGAGTTCGACCGGACGGAGCAGCAGATGCGAAATCCACGCCGACCCCGAGCCGTGATGGCAGAAAACGGCGACCGTTTCATCGTTCGGCTTTTCGATACGGTAGGCGAGACCTTCCCTTACATATCCGAGCGAGGCAAGAAAAGCATCCGAACCCTCAATGATACGGCTTACAGGGCAATACGGTTCTTCGGATGAAAATCCGGTGACGGCTTCCGCGCCTCCGCGGAATGTGACGTTATATGAAAAATTGTCCGTTTCGTTGAAGGGACGCATAAAATCGTGGCTTTCTTCGAGCCATTTCAATACTGTAAAGTCCATACCCTTTATATCACAGGTCGGTCTTGCCGTGTCCTGCGCTCTTCCGCAGGGGGAAGCGAAAATACGGTCTATCTGAACGTTTTTCAGGTATTCGGCAAGCATTTCGGCCTGTTTGTGACCTGTTTCGGTTATGGTGTCGTTATCGTAATCGGGTTCAGCGTGCCGGATGATAAGAAGTTTCATGTTTTTCCTCCGAAAAATCAGATTATTGTGTATTGTTACAGTATGTTTTTTATTTCTTCAAGTCTGTTTATTTTGAATTCCGGCACTATGTCGGGGTTGTCGGGCAGTCCGTTCTTGTTAAAAAACACCGTCGTCAGCCCGTAGGCATTTCCGCCGCGGATATCGGAGGTGAGCGAGTCGCCGATAAGAACGATTTCGCTTTTGTCCGTCGTTCCGAGGTCGGCAAGACAGTAGTCGAAAAACTCTTTATTCGGCTTTGATGCGCCTATTTTTTCCGAGGTGTAAAGTCTGTCGATAAACTGCGACATTCCCGCTTTTTCAAGGCGGATTTCCTGCTGCCTGTGGGGCGCGTTGCTCGTGGCGCAAACGGTGTATTTCGAATGGATGTATTTCAGTATTTCGGCGGCACCCTCCACCGGAACGGCGCATGTCTCGAGATTTTTTCGAAATGCTTTTTCAAACGTCGGTCCGTCGTAATCCACTCCGATGATTCCGAAAACGGTGTTCCATCTCACGCCGTAAAGTTCGTCGATGGAAATAACGCTTTTTTCCACGTTTTTCCACAGCTTGTCGTTTTCGCGGAGAAAAACGGGGAAATATTCTTCTTTATATTCTATTCCCGCTGCCGCCATGGTGATTATTATCGATTCACGCGAACAAAGCGTAAAATCAAGCAGCGTGTCGTCTATGTCTGTAAAAACCGTTGTGAACATTATTCAGTTTTTCTCCTCGAATGAAAGGAGTTTGAAACTGCCCCTGTATGTTTCGATCGTTATCTTTCCGTCGGTTACGGGCGTTTTTTCCCAGACGTCCGTTTTTTCGTTATATATCCATACCGTATCGGCGCCGTTGGTTATTTCAAATCAGGATTCGCATTTTTCTTCAACCTGACAGTCGCGGAGTATGGAGTAGTATTCTCCGGATTTGCCGAAATAGTGCGAGATGTAAAACGTAATGTCTTCGCCGACCTGCTTTATCGGGAAACTTTCGGGAATGATTATTTTGTATCCGGTGTGCTTGGGAGTGATGTATGTTTCAATCGAGCGCGTGTCGGCAAGAAACGGACTGTATTTGTGTATCATTTCGTTGCAGTCTTTTACTTTGTCGTAAATCGGCGTTGGGTTGTAATCTTTATCCATCATTGCTATCGAATAACATTCCAGCCCTGTCGGTGTGTAGAACAGAAACCATTTATAGTTCTTCAGCCCGTATGACATTGCGAGAAACATCTCGAATCTGAATTCGTAATCTTCCACTTTGCGGAAATTGAGATTCGGTTCATCGGTTTCCTGAGCCTGTAAATAGAATGCTGTTCGGACGTCGTATTTCAGTGAGGCATGCTGGAGTGTTTCAAAGAAAAACGTCAGCATGTCCTGCTGGAATCCGCTCTTTGAAAACGGATAATAGTCGGTGCTTACATACTGCCTGTTTCCGTTGCAGTATTGCAGATTTTTGCCGAGAAGGATCAGATTTGCGGCGGCCGGCAGTATGTTGAATCCCGCCGTGATATCAGGATTTATTTCGGCGATGCGGCAAACAAGGTCCGCATACATTGTTTCAAGGCCGGGGAAGAAAGGTTCGTCAATGGTATATATGCCGCCGAATCCTTTTTTGAATTCGTATTTTCCGAGGAGGGTACGCAGTTCTTCATCGCTTGCTTTAAGGAGAGCTTGGCCGTTGAGTTTGTCGCAAACCTGATAAAGGATATCCCTTTCGGCGCAGAGGAAAAGGCAGTAATCGGTTATGATATTGCCCACCGCGTCGTAAGTTCTTGTTTCCTCTATGTAGTCTCCGCCCGATTCGGCGGCGAGGTCAAACATTCTTATCATTTCTCCGGGATGGCAGAAATCCGAATGGTAAAACAGCGAAGCCATGAACTGCTCACCGCTGTCGTCCACTGTTTCGACTTTGCATTCCGAGAGGTTTTCTCCGTCGTATGCGTAAAGGGAGCATTTTCCGTAACCCGTAACGCTTACTTTGCCGTTATCGTCGATCGTTGCGACCTCGGGGTCGCTTGTGTAAAACGAGAGCTTTCCGCTTTCTCCGATGCGGACGGTTTTCTTTGCGAGGGTGGGCGCAGTATGATC
>JAZQQT010000017.1:0-4366 GCA_045629205.1 Eubacteriales bacterium | reverse complement strand
TCAGACCTCGCCACTCTATTTACCGGCAGGGTAATGGAAGTTAAAGTTTTTCCGTTTTCATTTTCCGAATACGTCGAGTATTTTAATATCAATGGTGACTTCTTTGATGCGTTTGACCGATATGTTCGCATGGGCGGCATGTCCGGTTCGTATGAATATGAATCCGAAGAACAGCGGTTCACATATATCGAAGATGTGTATAAAACAATTCTTGAGAGAGATCTTGTTAAAAAGTATAAGATACGAAACACCTCGGAGTTCTTGAGGATATCAGAGTTTATGATGGATAATATCGGCAACCTGCTTTCGCCAAATAATATCTGCAAAACGCTCAATCGCGGACAAAGTGAGATTACGCGGAAAACAGTCGATAAATATATCAGATATCTTGAGAATGCCTTTCTGTTTTACGAAGCTAAACGGTATGATTTAAGCGGCAAGAAATATCTTGAAACAAACAAAAAGTATTATTTGTGCGATCCGGCCTTTCGATATGCCGTGAACGGGACGAAAAATCCCGATTTCGGAAGAATGTACGAAAATATCGTTTATATGGAACTTCTTCGGCGCGGATATGAGGTGTATGTCGGCAAGCTTTATAAAAAAGAAGTCGATTTTGTTGCCATTAAGCGAAATGAAAAAATATATATTCAGGTTTCGGACAATATTTCTGAAGAAGCAACGATGAAACGGGAAATTTCTCCGCTTCTCGGAATCAAAGACGCTTATCCGAAAATGATCATCGCACGAACAAGGCACGAGGATTATCAGAATGAGGGTGTTTTGATTACGGATATATCGAGTTGGCTTCGGAAATTTGATTAACTGTTTACCACCGATCATGCGCAACGGAGCGAAAACGAAAGACAAACATCTGTAATTACAAGGAGTGGAGCCTTCTATGAAATCTATCATTTTAAGGACTGAAAAACTGCAGAAATCATTTGAAACCGATTTCGGAACACAGCATATCATCAAAGATATAACTGTGGATTTTTACCGCGGCGATTTTACTGTCATCATGGGTGAAAGCGGAACCGGTAAATCCACGCTTCTTTACCTGCTTGCGGGAATGGACAAGCCGACCAGTGGCAATATTTTTTTCGATGATGAAAACCTTACCGATATGAGTGCAAACCGTCTTGCATCATATCGCAAAAAAAACTGCGGATTTGTATTTCAGCATCACTGCCTTATTCCCGGATTAACGGTCATGGATAATGTCCTTATCAGCGGACTGCTTTGCAATAACAAAAAGAAGCAGGTAATCGCCCGTGCCGAAGAACTGTTCGAGCAGGTGGAAATTTCTCCGGTAACGGCCACAAAATTCCCATCTCAGATATCCGGAGGCCGCGCCCAAAGAGTCGGCATTGTCCGTGCGCTGATCAATTCACCGGAACTCCTTTTTGCGGATGAGCCGACCGGCTCGCTGAATTCAAAGGCATCAAAAGAAGTCCTGGATATTTTTTCTCATTTCAACAGTGTCGGTCAGTCTGTGATCATGGTGACGCATGATATAAAATCCGCCCTGCGTGCAAACCGCATAATTTATCTGAAAGACGGACGCATTGCGGGAGAGCTAAATCTGGAGCCGTATACGGCGGATACACCCGAAAGAATTGCCAAGACGAATGAATTTCTGGAATCAATGCGCTGGTGACTGAATATGAGTAGAAGAATCAAAATATTACAAGCGTTTTTCGGCAACATAAAAAGCAGTGTCGCTTTTATTCTGCTGTGTGTTTTTACTATATCCCTTCTGACGAACATATTCTTTATCCTTTTGACCGATTATAAAGAAAACTTTGTTCGCACACATGACGAGTTGAATGCAGAGCATATTTCTTTCATTCTTGAAAACGGGAATATAGAAGCTCTTGAGCACGGGATCGACGAGGAAATGTCCGGGAATTCAGAAATTACTGTCTATGAAAAAAACCGCGTTTATCATTCATGGCTTTCCTGTGACTACATAGGCGAAAAGATGGAATCACATTTCTGCTTCCTTTCCGAAGAGGAGGCTTTGAACAAGAACATCGGCAGATTTGAGATCCTTTCCCGCGATGATGGCAAGGAAGGTGTTGTGGTGCCGTATATTTTTCAGGTAAATGGATACTCGGTCGGCGATACTATCACCTTATCAAACGGTGTTTCCGAGCTTTCTCTACCTATAGTCGGGTTCTATTCTAATGCTATGTCAGCCACACTCAACTGCGGATATATCTCAATACTTTTTACCCAAAATGCGGAAAATGAGATCAAATCTTTTCTGGGAGCCGAAAAAGTGATGTGCGGCGTACGCCTGAAGACTCCGTCAGAAAACACAAAAGTGGAATTGAAGTATGCAAACGAAATTGCAAAAGCCGTTCCGGGCACAGCCGTAACCATATCCAATAAGTATAATAGTGTTTTTGACGGAAGATTTGTTATCGAAACGATCAGTATGGCAATTATCTGCGGACTTGTCGTACTTATGATCTTACTTACGATGTTCATTATATCCTCCGGTATTGCCTCACTCATATCTGACAATAAAGCGATGGTCGGGATTCTCAGCTCGGTGGGATATACAAGCCATGATATTATCATTTCAGTTATTCCGGCGGTGCTCATTCTGATCCTCCTGACGCTGATCGCCGGAGTGGGCATCTCATATCCCCTGTTCCCGTACATTAACAGAATACTGGAAACACAGACGGGGTTGCCCTACCGACTGACATTCCAACCCGTATCTGCAGTTCTCACGGTTTTGATTCCTCTTTGCTGTATTTCCCTGACAGTTTTCTTTTCCTTACTAAAGCTGAAAAGTATTACACCGCTGGACGCGATTTCCGAAAGAAGACAACGCGCAAGATCACAGAGCAGAGTAACGGTCAAAAACCTTCGCCTGCCGTTAAAGCTTGCCCTTCCCGTGCAGAACATGCTAACCAATGCCGGCAAGAGTATTCTTGTACTTGTTACTGCTTTATTGGTCGCTTTTCTGTGCGCATTCGGGACCTCGCTTCTGCAAAATATTGTTATCAACGATACGGAGGTCGCCGGGTTCATTTTGGGCGAATTCGCTGATTCTTCGGTTGTGGTGCACAACGAGGGTTGTGATTCTGTTTGCGAATATCTGGATTCCCAAGCCGAGGTGGAAAACTATGTGGGATATTACACGATACCGGCGCAGGGCGAAAATGGTGACCACCTGTCTGCAATCGTCGTTGACGACACTTCACGGCTTACCAATAAATCCTATTGTTATGAGGGACACCTTCCGGCCAAAAAAGGTGAAGCGACAATAGGCGGGAAATACGCAAGGGATGCTGGAATATCCGTCGGGGATAGGATGAAGCTTTGTTTTTCCGGGACGGAAATCGAACTGACTGTCTGCGGTCTTACGCAAAGTGGCAAATATCTCGGATATGATACCATGATCACGAGAGAAACTTACGAATCCATCATGCCGGGACAGGCATATCAGTACTACATATACCTGAACGCTGAGACCGACGTACCGCAGTTTAACAAAACACTCTCCCAAAACTGTCAGACGATGTTCCTGTCGGATATGCGGTCAAGCCTGAACGCCCTCGAATCGACTTACTTTACGGGAATCAAAATCGTTTGTTGGGTAATGATCACTATAAGTGTTTTCATGGTTTTGCTTGTTCTGTATATTCTTATGAAGAACCTCATCGACCATAAGAAAAATGACTTCGCAATCATGATGGGACTCGGATATACCTCTCACTCGATCATGTTTATTACAGCCGTAACCTACTTGCCTTCAATAATATTGGGAGTTCTCCTCGGAACAGGATTGTCGTTCTTCACTTTCAATCCGATTATGAGTCTGCTGTTAAGAAGTATCGGCATTGAAAGGTGCAATTTCGATATTTCTATCGGACTGCTTTCGGTCTCAGCCGTGTCCATTGTTGTTGTTTCGGTTGTATTTATGCTGCTGTTCTTCGGACAGATCAAAAAGACGAATATCAAAGAACAAATATTAAGTTAAGCAGATGAGTTTATATGTGGATATTTTGATAAGAATCATCACAATTATTGCCATTGCTCTGACTTTTTTGAGTATATTGCGGTTTTTGGCGCCGATGCGCTGGTCATACGGTGACACTCAGTGATACAGAAAAACGCCGCTGGAACACGGCGTATGTAAACTAAAAACGGCGGTGGAACGATCCACCTCCGTTTTGATTTGCAGATAAATTTTACTGATTCTTTCTTGCTTCCAGCTCTGCGCAGATTTCTGCGTATTTCGTTTCATCCAGCATGTATTTCTTCTTGTAGAGAAGGTAGCTTACCAGCATGAAAATGAAGGGAACCAGCGTGATGAAGATGAGCATTCCGATCTTCTGGCCGCTCT
>JAZQQT010000016.1:0-4122 GCA_045629205.1 Eubacteriales bacterium | reverse complement strand
CAACTGCCGTTAAAGATGCTTCACCGAGGCAAATGATTCCGTGGTCTCCGAAAATCTCCGGATATACGCTTCTCATATGAGTGCTGTGTCCGGGAAGATCGACCTCCGGCATAATTTCAATACCGCGGCGCTCGGCGTAATCGTTGAGTGCTTTGATTTGTTCTTCGGTATAATGTTCGCCTTCAGTCGGCAGTTTTGGAAATGCTCGTGAAGGGAGAGTGTAAAGATCGTCATCGCTGAAATGAAGATGAAGAGTGTGAAGCTTGAAGAAACGGCATAGGTCGATATATTCAAGAAGCATGGAAAAATCATGAAAATCACGGGCAAGATCGATCATAATACCTCTCCAGCTGCAATCCGGATTGTCGGTTATTTGTCCGAGAGGAAATGTAAATGAATTATCATCGGTTTTTTCCATCAGTTGAATCATCGTGATAACACCGTTCTGAAAACCGGCGTTTCCGCTTGCTCTGATCGTGATTCCGTTTTCTGCGGAATCGAGAATATAGCCGTCTTCCGGAATTCCGGAGGACGTAACAAAGGAAACGGTTCCTTTATGATCCGGACAGAATGAAATTCCGTGAGTCCGTCTTGAAAAAACGGAAAGAGTATCTGCCGGAGCAAAAAATTCAATGTCATTTTTATATGAAGCCTTGAATGTGATACGGGTGTCGGACAATCCGCTTCCGTTTATTGCCGGAACCGTCGGAAGCAATTTTTCTGTAGGCATTGATGTTTCTCCTTTGATTTGAACGCGTTTATTATTATGAATTATAACATACTTTGCGCTCTAATACAATACGAATTATATGCCGTAAAAGCGGTGTAACCGTATTGGGGTTACACCGCTTTTGTAAACTGTTTGTTGTTTTAATAAAATCAGATCTTCGGAATGGTGATTTTGATTTCTTTTCCGAGTTTGGAGGATTTTGCGATACCGTCGAGAATTGCCTGGTTGTAAAGAATTTGGGAAGAAGGAACAGGAGCGGGTTTGTTGTATTTGATTGCGTCGAGGAAGGTTCTGATTTTAAGATCGAACAATCCTGCAGGTGTACTTACCGTGGGAAGAACCCATTCTGTCTGTTCGCCGCCGATTTCGGTATAAAGGGTCATGGGGCCGCCGATTGAACCGTTCCAGCAGTCTGTGGAAGGAATACGGAGACCGCCTTCTGTTCCGAGGATGATGGTATCCCCGGGTGTGTCCATATTCATTGCCCATGAGATTCTGAAGTCGAGAATGATTCCGCCTTCAAGTCTTACAAATGCTGCCGCAAAATCGTCAACACCGAATTTGGAAGCATATTCAGCTGCCTTTTCTTCGGGGTATCCGCAGTATTTCGGATTTGTTCCGAAGAAAGCGGATTTGTAACCGCTGACTGTAAGCGGCTTCGGATATCCGATAGCGTTAAGAACCATATCGAGGGAGTAACAACCGATGTCTGCGAGAGCACCGAGACCTGCCGTGCCGTCTTCGATGAAAGATGTCCCGAACGGAGTGGGAATACCGCGTCTTCTGCCGCCGCCAGTCTGGATATAGTAAATTTTACCGAGTTTGCCGGATTCGCAGATTTTTTTGATCATTTTCATGTTGTTGTCCATACGGGGCTGGAAACCGAGCGAAAGGATTTTTCCGCTTTCTTTTTCTGCCTTGCAGACTTCAACAGCTTCGTCAAGCGTTACGGTAAACGGTTTTTCAAGAAGAACGTTAACGCCCTTTTGAAGAGCATATATAGCCGGAGCTGCGTGCTGACGGTTATATGTGCAAATGCTGACTCCGTCAAGTTTGAGTGACTTGTCGTCGAGCATTTCTTTGTGGGACGGATAGAATTTGCAGCCTTTTACTCCCCAGTCTTCCATGAATTTTTCGGCTTTGCCGGGAATGAGATCTGCAGCTGCGACGATTTCAACATCGGGCTGTTTTAAATATGATTCCATATGTGAACCGGCAATCCATCCGGTTCCTATAATACCGATTCTCAGTTTTCTTGAAGGATCGACTGAGGTAATTTCCTGCTTTTTCTCAAAAGCATTAAGATCAGCAACTTTACCTGCCATGATAAATCTCCTTGTTCTGTCAATTTTTATTATTCTTAATTATATAACGTCAAATTGTAAAATGCAATATACAATCTCCGTTTATATTTAATTTTTTCCGTTGATCGTTTCGCAGAAAGAAAACGTATATTCTGCTTCCGACACAGCGGCTGCCGAAGAGTAGAAAACGTCGTCCGACATTGAAATATCATACGATGTTCCGTCCTCCGAAATAACGACGTCGACGGATACTATTATGCAGTTCAGATTATAGTCTGTGTATCCCATTTCGGTATATCCTCGGCGGGCATTCTGCATTCCGTATCCGGCGTATTCGGGGAAAACCGTTTCGATATAATCCGCATAATCTGCCCCGAGTTCCGCAAGAACATAACCGTTTTGTTCCGCAATGAGAGGATACTTTGCGAGTATGGATGTTTTTGATTCTTCGTCCAACGAAGAAAAAGGAACGAACATCTGAGAAAATTCATCCGAATAATCCGGAATTTCAACTTTGTTGCCGTAACTGTCGGTGGCATATGAAGAAAAGGTTTTTTCAAGCTGCTTATCGTATTTCTCAGAGGCATCAAGTAATTTTTTGTAATCTTTTTCCGTCAGCGCGTTATAAAACGGATACATATCATTTTCACCGTTAATGATCGTAAAAAGAATTCTGTAATTGTTTGCTTCCTTTTTATATACACGCATACACGGAATATAAGCGTTTTCGTAAGGATTGAAGTAAAGTGAAAGAGCATTTGCTTTTCCGTAAACGGAAATCTGACCGTTTTCGATTTTCTTTATTGTCAGAATATTGCTTTCCGTGGTTTTTTTCTTGTTTTTTCCGGTGGTCACATCAATGGACGGCGCGGAATTCAATCCCTGTTTCAGTTTTATCTCAAGGACTTTTTCTTCTTTATACAAAGTATAGGTTTTTGTTGCCGGAGTATCTGTTAACTGAGTATATCCCGCAGTCATTCTGTTGATGTAAGCGTTGATGTCCTTTTCGGTCGGATAAATCACCGTATTCGAACATCCCGAAAAAATAACCGAGATAAAAAGAGAGCAAAAGACTATAACTGAAAGAGTTTTTTTTGTAAGCTTCATTCGATAAAACCTCCTCCGATAACTCTGTTTCCGTCGTAGAATACAGCAGACTGTCCTGGAGTTACTGCCCTTTGACGTTCTTCGAAAAATATATCAGCGCGTCCGTCCTGATACGGAATGATCTGCGCTCTTGTTTCACGTTTACCGTATCTTGTTTTGACCGTTGAGGCAAAAGAAGATGCAGAGTAGGTATTCGTTGCGTAAACACAGTCCCTCAGCCTTGCCGATTCGGTGTATAAATCCTCTTCCTTTCCGAGAAAAACAGTATTTGATTCACAGTCTTTTCCGGTAACGTAAAGAGGACATTCCCATGCGATACCGAGTCCTTTACGCTGTCCGACCGTGTATCTCGGAATTCCTTTGTGATTTCCGATAATCCGACCGTCAGAAAAAACGAAAGGTCCTTCACAAAAATCTGTTTTCGTGTAATCAGATATAAAATCACCGTATGAATCGTTCGGAAGAAAACATATATCCTGGCTGTCTTTTTTTTCTGCGTTTGCAAATCCGTATTTTGAGGCAATTTCTCTTATTTCGGATTTTTGGAATTTTCCTAACGGAAAAGACGTCTTTGACAGTATCTCCCGGTTCAGACGGTAAAGGAAATAACTCTGATCTTTTGCGGAATCCCTGCCCCGACACAGATAAGATGTTCCGTCGGATGTTTCAATTTCGGCATAATGTCCCGTTACCAATATATCGGCGCCGATTTTTTCTCTTGCTTCGTTGAGAATCGCAAATTTCAGATTCGGATTGCATATAATACAGGGATTAGGTGTCAGACCAGATAAGTATGCCGATACAAACGGTTTTATTACGCGGTCGTCAAATTCCTTTCGGCAATCAATTATCGAATGCTTGATCCCGAGTCTGTTGCAAACGGCCTTTGCGTCGCCGATGGCAGTATCGTCGCCGCCGTCGGTTGTAAGCAGAGTTACACCTTCAACCTCGAAACCTTCTTCAATTGTCAAAGCGGCGGCA
>JAZQQT010000015.1:0-2059 GCA_045629205.1 Eubacteriales bacterium | reverse complement strand
AAAGAAAAGCGACCGAAAAACGGTCGCTTGATTACTGTTTTATTATTATTTGAACGGGTTTTCGGAAGCTCTGACGCCGACGGTTGATAAATCGGGCTCTTCGAATCCGATAAGATCGCGGAAGACGCGGGAATCTTTTTTAAAAGTGTAATCTCCGTTTGCGTAATCGGTGAAGCCCGGGTCTTCCCAATAACAGGCATTGTCGGAGATTGCGGAAAGATCGAATGCCCACTGTATTCCTCTGACTGTGTGGAACAGATATGGGTCTTCTTCTGATTCATCGTATGATGTGAAATCAGAGGATTCGTCTATATATCTGACGTTGTTGCGGACATTAAAATAAGCCGGTGACTGCGGTAAATCATAGGAGGTATAATTTTCATCCTGATCATGAACTTCCGCGAAAAGAAGCGTTCTGGAAGAAGTATATCTCCATAGTTGAGAGTGATAGTCGTAAAGACGAATATCGTTTTTCAGCCAGTCTTCATCGTAAATATTCGGTCTTTCTTCCGGTCCCCAGTAAACTATATTTATCGGTTCACCCACATTTACACAAATATTATCGTGTAAATTCATATGACCGGATGCTCCGCACATTGCGGTTCCGGCGATGTTTACAAATAAATTACCATATGCCGATGCAAATCTGCCCCACGCGTCGAAATAGATGGCGTTACCGTATCCGCTTCGAACAATATCCTTGATGTCATGAATATAATTATACCTGTAAACATTGTCATACCATGAAAACCGTCCGCTTGTGTGTATTGCGCCGCAATCTGAATTTTCCCGGAGACAATCGTATATATTGTTATATTCAACAACGCACTGACCGGCATGCACATTGATTGCCAATGTTGAGCTGCTGAAAAGCTCGTTGTGAGCAATCAGCGTGCCATATCCCTCAACCATTATCGCGCCGTTGAAAGATGTGTATGTTTGTGCCCAATCTCGGGCAATATTATCGGTAATAACGGAATTGCCGAAGGTCTGTGTTGAGATATCGCCTGTCGTCAGAAGGAATCCGTTTGTTGAGACATCATGCAGGTAACAGCCGCAAATCGTGATATTATCTCCTGTAAGGTTTACAGCAGTATATCCGGCTGAAGACGATATTTCGCAGTCCTTGATTGTTACATAGTCGCCTGTTCCCGATATGAATCCGTTTCTGAAATAACTGCCGCGTATATTTTCGAATGTCAGAAACGAACAATCGGTAAAAGTAATGGGGACATTGTTATACTGAGAAAAGACAACCGAAGAGTTTTCAAAACCATTGTCGGGATAATAGTAAACAACATTTGTTTTTATGTCCCAGTAATATTCCCCGGGAGCATCAAGTTCCTGCGGAATATTCGAAACGTAGTAAGGACATTTTTTTTCAAGTCCTTCTTTATAGTTAAGTGGGTATAACAATGCCGAGGATTCGGAATCGACATCTATATCCGTAAGCCATACTTCTTCAAAGTCGCTGAACGGATATCCGAAATACCAGATGTTATCAATGTTTCTCCATATTTCCGCTTTTTCGTCAGGTATAATGATTTTACCGAAATCGGAATTCTTGGGAATGGATATCTCCGGCTGACAGAATTCTCCGTTTGGCCAGCGGGCAAGCGATTGCCTTTTGCCGTTTACAAATAATTCCTGTCTGTAATATTCCGATTTGTCATAGATCATTGAATCGTCGAGGTCGTAGCATCCGGCGGCGGCAAGGTCTATCATAACGACGTTCTGTTTCGCTTCTTCGGTTTGCAAGAGAGATTTGAAAGCGTCGTCGGCAGGTTGGAAATCCGCGGGATTAAGTGTAACGCCGCCGCTTAAAAGGACGTCCGCGCCGTCGGCTCCTGCAAAAACAATCGGGCTTTCTTCGGTGCCGCTGTCTTCCGCCGTCAATGTTATTCCCTCGGTAACATTATATGTTCCCGATGCGAATTCGATTTTGATTCCGCCTTCGGGAAGTCCGTTTTCGGCTCTGTATGCGCGCAGTGCTTTTACCGCGCCGGAAAGAGAGGCAACGGGCGATCCTTTTTCTCCGCTGTTTTCGTCGTTTCCGTCG
>JAZQQT010000014.1:0-18657 GCA_045629205.1 Eubacteriales bacterium | reverse complement strand
TCTTAAAAGACATCGACGCCGGCGCGGAAAACATCGTTATCGCCGAGAACGTATTCGTCGATCTCAACGGATTCGCTCTTATCACAACCGGAACATACACAAACAACGGCGTTATCGTATTCCATCAGAAAAACGCCGCTTTTATCGACAGCTTGCTTCAGACCGTTCCGGGCGCTTACGGCACAAAGGAAGCGGTCACGCTCCCCACCGACGAAAACCCTCTTTACGTCATACCCGAAGATACCTTCCTGACCTCCGAACGCATCGGCGATTCCATCCTTGAATACAAAATCGCAAGCGGCGACGCGGAGCTCGTCTGGAACACCGACGTCCCCGCCGGAAAAACGATAGACGTTACCTATGTTCTCTCCCTCGGCGGCAACGTTCTGGGCAAGGCTGTTGCAAACACCGTTAAACTGACCGACAATGTCGCGATAGGCGGCAACAACGGCGAACCCGAAGCAGTCCTTTCTGTCGAAAGCATATTCGACGACCTCTTCGGCGACACCGAAGGCGTTTTTAACGCAAACGGCAACAAACTGACCCTTAACAAATCGGGCAAATTGGTCGTTTCTTCAAACGTAGCCGTTGACGAATCGGCAATCGTTTCGGGCGTTGAAGGTCTTAAAGTCCTCAAAGCCGAAGACAAAGCAGCCGTCACCGTAACCTATTACCTCGGCGAAGGAACGGTTTCACCCCAAACAGGCGACACAAGAACGGTATGCATCGTCCTGCTCGCCGTCTCCGCCGTCGGACTCTGCGCCTGCCTCATCTTCGGCAAAAGAAAAACAGCATAAGCTTCGCAAATGAAGAATGAACTGATTAATAATTAAGGAAAGCGGGAAGGACCGAAAACGGTCTTTCCCGCTGAACATTTTTAAATTACAGAATCTTGATGAATGTTGTCGTTCTTCAATTCTTCATTCTTCACTATTCAATATTCCTTATTTTCCTTCGTTTATTGTTTGAAATAATCCTTGTCGACGACGCCGTTTGTATAAACATGAGGATCAAAAAACTTGTCACCGCCGCCGGGCACTTCAAAACCGCCCACGACCTCTTTCAGTTCTTCTTCCGTCAGTTCGGCAAGCTTTTTGTTAAGTGCTTCGACCTCTGTTTTGAGGGCATTGAGTTCTTCTTTCGTTTTCATGATTTCGATTCCTTTCTTTGTCCTTTCAACCTTTTATACGAACGACCGCAGGAAAAGGCAACAGATTTACAAAAATTTTTTATGATATTTTTCCTTGCCTTTGCGCAAACTACATCTGAATATCGTCGCGCGGCAGCCATTCGTTGTTCATATAGAAATACCAATGATTTTCCGTTTCCTGAACCAGGTATTCGTCACGGTATCCGCGAACATTAAGAGCATAGATCCCGGGGCCGCCGGTATTGTTAGTTTCAAACCAGGCGATATGTCTGTCGACTATTTTGCACGTTACCGTTCCGAACAGCCATCCGGAGTATACCTGAACGTAATCGCCTATGTTGTAAATATAGTTTACGTCACTTTCATTTTGGAAAAGAACGGTCTCATGATATTTACCGCCGGATATTTCTTTTAACTCGTCTTCCGACAACTCCTTGACTTTTGTCATTAAAGCATCTGTTTCTTTTTTTAACAGTTCAAGTTCTTCCTTTGTTTTTTTCATTGTATTATCCTCTTTTATATATATTTGACTTATCGCTCGATTTCTTCCTGTATGGTCTGTCTGTCGACCTCGGTGTTTGTGTCGGGAACCGCCCGGACCATCTTGTTTATAAGTGGATTGAGGAGCCCTGCCTGGATAACGTCGCAGGGATTTTCGTATTTTGACCCGTCGCGCTCCGGGATTGTATTCTCCGGTCTGTTTTTTTCGCCGTTGTTTTGAGGAACGATACTGCCGCCCACGACCTGTGCAAGCTCTTCCTCGCTCAGTTCGGCGAGCTTTTTGTTAAGTGTTTCGACCTCTGTCCTTAACGTTTTGATTTCATTCTGTGTTTTTGTTTTAACATCCTTTCTTTGTCCTTTCATCCCTTTATACGAACGAAAAAGCAAAAAGGCAACAGTATAATAAAATAATACGTTTTAATGTATTCTTAATAAATTATGCGAAAAAGCAAAGCAGGTCTCCCGTGAGGAAAGAGTCTCTTTTCTCCTTCGTTTCACAGCCTTTTCACCTTTCCTTTAACGAATCGGGTATAAACGACGGCAAAGGCGACCGAAAACAGAACCGCGTTTATCCACCACGCGATGGTGTAGCAAAGCATGATCGTCGAAAACGAGGTAAAGCGAGGATAGATTATCTGCATCCAGAAGGTTCTGAAAAGGATCGTGGAGCATATATTCCCTATCATCGTAAACGCCGAATATCCAAAGGCGTTAAGCACGTTGAGAAGCACGGTGTTATAGGCGTTCACGGCGCACCACAGCAGCACGTGCCGCATGCGGTTTTCGGCAAACGAAAAGGCATCCGGCATATCCGGCACGCAGAGCTCCACCAGCGGACGGCGGAACAGATAGAGCAAAACGCAGAGCGCCGCGGCAATGAGCATCGAATAGCCCATGTTGTAAAAGATTGATTTTTTGACCCTGTCCTTTTTCCCTGCTCCGAGATTCTGTCCGACCATCGTCTGCGCGGTTATTCCGAAGCCGTTCATAAACGCCGTAACGACCGACTCTATATTAACGGACGCGGCGTGTCCCGCGATGGCTTCGGCGCCGTAGAAGTTGATTCCCTTCTGCACCTGCACGTTGGAAATGGCAAAAAGTGAACCGTTAAAGCCGGACGGAATGCCATATCGCAGTATTTTGCCGAAAATTCCGACATCAAATGTCAGTGAACGGAGATCAAGGCGGTAAGCCTCCTTCAGCCTTGTCAGCCGTCGGACGACAAGAAAAACGCCGAGCACCTGCGACACGACGGTTGCCACGGCAACGGCTATGACCTTGTTTTCGAGAATAAGGCAAAGCAGAATATTCAAAACCACATTCGATGCTCCGGCAAGGATGATATATGTCATCGGACGTGCCGAATCGCCCGTTACCTGAAGCACCGATGCGCCGAAATTATACACCGTTATCGCCGGCACCGAAAGAAAATATATATAAGCGTAGATTTTTGCGCCTTCAAGACATTCCGAAGGGCAGTCGGTGGCTCTCAGAAACAACCCTACACAGGGCAAAGCAATAATCGAAGCGAATATCCCGATTCCCACGGCGCTTACCATTGCCGTACTTATAACGTCCTTCGAGCGTTTTTCGTCGTTGCTTCCTATCGAACGGGCAAGCACGACCGTCGCGCCTGCTCCGAGCCCCACGAAGAAACCGATAACGATAAGGATCATATTGGCAAGAGACGCGACAGATGCCACGGCATCCCCGCCCGCCATCTGTCCGAGCACGACCTGATCGGCAACATTGAAAAACGTCTGAAGCAGGCTGCCGACTATCAGGGGGATCGCATAGAAAAAAATATTCCCCGTAATACTCCCCCGGGTCATATCTATTCTGTCTTTTTTCGTAAGATATTTCAGCATTCGGATTGTCCTCACCGTTTTTTCACAAGCACACTAATTATAATCACCGGCGCCGCAAATGTCAACGGATTATCGGAGAGAGTTGATCGTTCAGGTCACATTCTGCAATTTGAAATGAAATATTCTGTTTCAGGCAAAACGTGAACTATCGCAGAGCGCAAAAAAAACAGAACTGACTCTGAGTTTTATCGGAGTCAGCTCTTTATTTATATACTGTATTCTGTTTCGCCTTTTAAAAGCATCACTATTGTCAGGCAAAAAGATCAAAACGCTTATTTTTTGAAAATTGATGAAAGCGTTGTTTTGATTTTATTGCATGTTGTTTTAATGCTGTCCTTGATTACGCCTGCAACATAAGTAATGGTTCTCATCGGAAGATTAGATGAAGAATTATTTGCATCGGCACTGTCTTTGATGTTTTCGAGAGCTTCGAGAACCTTACCTGCAATATATTTGTGACCCTCTTCGTCGGGATGGATTCCGATCAATAAGGAGTTCTTATCTTCCATTACACAGGAAATGATATCGGTCAAAGATGTTCCGTCCTCGAAAATTATGGTTGCATCGGGAGCATCGACATAATGAACGTTTGAATACTGGGAAGCGATATCTTCATACGCATCGTTAAACAAAGTTAAAACAGAACCGAAAAGCTCAAGCAAAAATGAGGGATCAGTTCCTTTTATGATTCTGAATTGATCCATCGGAACGAAATATCCGACGACGAGTATATCTGCATCGGCAGGTGCAAGCTTGACTATATCGTCGATAACTTCTTTCTGATTGACTTTAAGAGCCTTGATTTCGGCTTTGACGGCATTGGTAAAATCACCGAGCATATCCTTTTGCTTCATTGCTGCGGAAACAGCGAATGCGGCATAGTCGATAACGGATTTCAGCCCCGAAATGGACTGTATTTTTGACATATCGATAAAGTCAAACGATTCGGCAACATTGATCACTGCCGTGAAAATATCATTTGCGCCGAGGGTAACGGTAATCAGATCAGATTTTGCGATATTTCCGCAGACATAATCCGTTCCGCCCTGAAGTTTTTCATAGCGGGCAACGGAATCCTTACCGAAAGTATCGGTGGGATAGGAATACGGATTTGCAACGCCGAGACCTTTTTCGAGTATCATACGGAAATCCCCGAGTCTTGCTCCGTTACATGAAGCAGAAACGACCTCGGTTCCGCAGGCAGCTTCGAGAGTCTTGCCCACGATATCGGTAAAAGAGCCGTCAACACGGGTAAATACGCTTTCCGCGGTAAGTCCGTCGTATTCGCTTCCAAGACCGTAACCCCAGGATACGCTGTCGCCTACATAAGTATAATGCTTATAGCTGCGTCCGGAATATTCAACATTGTCTTGTGCAAAAACGGAAATCGTAAAAATTCCGCTGAGAAGCGCAATGCAAAGAAACAAAGAAAATAATCTTTTTAATATTCCCATATTAATTTACTCCCATTATAAATTTTGGCTTATTATATAGCAATACAAACAAAATAGCAATAGCGTTCACAAAAAGTTCGCACGGACAAACAATGTTTTTTTTCGGATATTCCCCAATGTGATGTCTTTTTCCGCGCACAAGGTTGATTAAAGCGGCAGTCCGATTACTCTGCGTCTTAAAATTGTTTAGCGGAAAGGCTCATTTTGAACCTTTCCGCTTTCCTTGATTACGTATTACCGATTTAAACAGATTTTATTTTTTTATTAGATATCGCTTTTACTCTTTTGTTCAATTACGCTGTCGGGTATGATGTAACACGTCTGCTGAAACCTCATATCCGGCTCACGGTCTGCTGCCGATGTAACATTGTGTTTCGCAAAAGCGGAACATTATAGTTTCCGTTTATATAATCATTTAAAAACAATTACGAAACAAATTTTATCTGATACCACAGTTTCCATATCCTCACAGTTCTCGATACAGTTAATATCTACATAACAAACTGCGCCTGCTTCCCCGTTTTTTAGTGCAGTAAGTATTATTTCGGGTTCTGAATAATCAATGCGAGAATATTTGTTTTGCACTTCTTGGTAAACAGAATACAATTTACCGTTTATTTCTTCTTTTAGTTTATTGATGTTAATAGTATAATCCGAGAATAAATCCTCTTTTACTCTGCCAAGCATTAATGATGAGTAACTGTATAAAGCACCGTCATTTCTGACAACAACTTCAGCAGAATCTGTTGTTTTCTGTCCGAAAACTGTTTTTGTGAATTTTACAGTATATAATCCGCGGTCTGTATTTTCGTTGACACTGATATCATAACCATCAACATCAACTATGTCCGCTAAAAAGTTTCGCGCGATTTCTATACACTCATCTTTTGTTTTTTTTGTCCCCTGCAAAGTATTGTTACCCCAAAAGAACGAGATGGGCAAACCGGTCTCATCAACCTCAAATGTTATCCCATTCTCATCTTCATAGCGGTAAGCAGGAAAATAATTATATTCTCTGTATTGACTTGATTGATATTTCCCTGTAAACGTTTTTCCGTTAATCGAGCAACTAATATTGTTTTTTGCAGAAATATTATTATAGTGCTCATAGTCGGCAAATACATATTCAATATTGGGATTTGCCGATGTTCCAGAATCTGAATAATCATAAACAAATACCTCATATGAATTCTTTTTTTCGCCACTCTCGATATGATTATCTTCGCTGCGATTTAATGAGAGACCGGAACATCCTGTAAGTGCCATTCCCAATGCAAATAATATCAAAAAAACAACTATTTTATTTTTCATAACCTATTTAACTCCTTTCAGTTCTCTGGAAATTTTATCGTTGAATCGCCACAAATTACAACATTCCGTAATCCTGATGATTCAGACGATAAGCTGCAAGCATAATCTGTCGCAGCTTGAATTGTAGAACCTTGTAACATTTTATAATAAAAATTTGTAGTCCAAACATTAGCCGCATTACACGCAATTTCGCCTGAAAAACCCAATGCTGTAATTACTCCATGCTGAACAATAATTGATGTAAGATTTTGAGCATACTCACCACCTATTGCAGTATCACAGCCAATAAACAGTACAATTTTTAAACCTGTATAATCTTCGGAAGGATATATATATGAACTCATAGATGGCATAGAGCCCCACGAATTTGCGAATAAGGCAACAATATCTGAATTATCCAAAGCATCATTCAATTGGATACCATTTGTAATAACGTTTTGAGAAACGCTATCTCTTACAACAACTCCATGGCTTCTAATTGCAAACATCCTTGATGAATGAAGATCGTTTTTACATGTATTTACTGAAATTGCCCCATCTTTCAATGTTACATCATGCCAATTCCCGTTTTCTATCGCGTTTTTTATTGTAGATAAACAGGATATGTGATCATGTCCTGCATTTGTAACACCATAAAAGATAATTGAAGAAGGCTCAAACATCCACTCATCAATATAATCAGAATCATTAGAATAATCACGTTGCTCAATATCAATGCCGTCAATGTTGATTCCAAGAAGACTCCAGCCTACTGCAAGAACACGGTTGTTTGCTGCACCGCATTTTGCGGTAAGCTTGTATGCTCCGCTCGATGTTTGCGTGACTTTCCATTTCATTCCGTCGGTTATCGTGCCGGTCCGAAGAACTATCGTTGTGTCAGCAGCGGCAGAATCGTTCTGCACACCGAGATAATACGGAACAGAAGAATTTGCTGACTTTATTGTGTAGTATCCGTTGCCGATATAATCAAAAATCCACCTCTGCGACAAATCACCGTGAAAACTCCATTGGTGTATTCTTGTGCCGCTGCTCATACTCTGATTTTCGATATCGGCATATCTTTGCGTTTGCTTGTTTTGCAGAAAATATGTTCCTTCGGCAATCGGTATTACTTCCACCTCACACGTGTCAAATTCCATGTGCGAATGTGCCGTAAATGCCAATGATATTGTCACGGTTCCCGGGGCTACTCCCGTAACATTGCCGTAAACATCTACGGTAGCAACACTTGTATCTGAGCTTGTCCACCTGAAACAAGTATAATGCTCTATCTGGTGATCTCCCATAGATGTCTGAATATACTCGGATTGTCCTACCGCAACATTGACACTGTCGGGTATGATATAACACGTCTGTGTATATCTCATATCCGGCTCACGGTATGCTGCCGATGTATCATTGCCGGGAGGACTTGCATCATCCGCCGAAGTACCGACAACACATACGGCAAATAATGAAAATACAATGCAGCATGCCATGACAAGAGAAAATAATTTTTTTCTCATGTTTTTTTCCTTTCGTTTTTTAAGATAGAGGTTCAAAGCGCTTTGAACACTCTTCACCCTTATAGACGTAAAGAAACCGCCAAGTGATACGGTTTTTGCAATATTTCACAAATTGTTAGTAATTTAACACAAAAACCACCCTAAAATCCCCTTTTTACTGCACTTACGGAACCCGTCCATTCACGTTTTGCCGCAGGCAAAATAATTCACGTTTGCGAAGCAAACATTTCACTTCAAATCGCAATCGGCGATTTGAACAATCACAGCCGATACCTTGACATAAATATTCAGCGGGAAACACCTCTCGGTCCTTCCCGCATTGTTAATTCTTAATTCTGTTCTCAGCTGTTCTGGTATTTTATGTTCGTGCAGGATGTGTCATACTTTGCAACGTCCTGCGCGGATGTTTTACCGGTAACCGTTCCGGTTATTGTCGTATTTACAAGACCGAGGTTTAGCATCTTTTCGGAAAAGCCCATGATTCCGCCGGCACAGCCCGTGCTTCCCGTGGCGGTAACGTCACCCGAGGACGAGCAATCGGTGATCATAAGGAGATAGAAATATGTGCTTGCGCCCACAAATCCGCCTGCGTATTTTTCAGAGGTGATAACACCGGTATTGTTCGAGGTTTCAATAGAGCTTGAAACCAGATTTGTGGGTTTGTAGTATGTTCCCACAAATCCGCCTGCGGAATTCTTGCCGGTAATATTACCCTTATTGTTACATCCGCTTATGGTAAGCGCAGCCTGGGTATTGTCATATCCGATCAGACCTCCGGCATTGAGAGTTTGCGAAGTAACGTCGCCGCTGTTGACTGATTTTGTGATTTTGACATTGTATGTTGCGCTGCTTACAAGACCGCCCGCATTTTTGTAAGCGCTGATTTTTCCTTCGTTCAGGCAGTTCTTGAATGTTACGTTTCCGTCGATGGAGCCGACTATTCCGGCCGCGCATCCGCCTGAGGCTGTAATGTCACCGTAGTTTTTACAGGTCGAGTATGTTTCGGTTCCGCCGGCGTTGCTTCTGCCCACCAGACCGGCAACGTAATCCTTGCCCGAAACAGCAGCGCAGTTCTTTGAGTTGCTCAGGGTGTTCGGATATTCCGACAAACCTATGATTCCTCCGACGTTCGATCCGCCGGTAACGGTTCCGCTCGCCACCGTAATTCCGGAAAGCGTTGCGGGTGAGGTCACTTTGCCTGCGCATGCGCCCACGTTATTCAAAGAGGGGCAATTTATATTGACATTTTCAAACGTCAGATTCTTGATAACGGCATCCTTACCTACCGTGCGGAAGAGACCGATATTGTTGCCGGTATTTACGCTGACTGTGAAATTGGAGATCGTGTGCTTGTTTCCGTCAAACGTTCCGCGGAACTCAACGCCCGACTTGCTTGCCGGCCATACCGTATTCCAGTCGATACCGGAAAGGTCAAGGTCAACCATAAGTCTCGCCGACTTATCGGAGCGTTCGTTAACGACTCTGTCGATATAGTCTGTAAATTCGTCTTCCGAGTATATAATTGTTTCCTCGGTAAAGTAATAGAAGTAAAAACGTATTTCTTCCCATTGTTTGTTATAATCGAAATACAGCACATCTTCGGATTTAACGTCGGACGCGGTTATTTCGCCGTATTTGTTGACCGTGATACTGCTTGTGGACGGGTAGCCCGAAACGGTAAGCTTGCCATCGCCGTTGGTCTTGTTATCGGTAGCAAAATACCAGTCATACATATTATTATAGCTCGGAACCGAGAAACCGTATAGTTTCAGGATGTCACCGATCGTATATGTCGTTTCTTCCGTCAGGTCTTTGAACAGCAGTCCCGACTCATTACTCATCAGTCGCTGTATGAATGTATCGATTTCCTCGGATGTCATACATTTTTTGATGTAATAATTCATGGTTTCGTCGGCTGTCTTGACTTTTGCTTTATATTCGCTGTCAGTCCATCCGCCGTTGCCCCACAAACCGCATTCCGAAGAACCGTTGCTCGAAATATCTGTTTTCAGATCCACAAAATCTATATCAACATAATCTCCGTAGACCTTGTATGACTTGTTGTAGGAATTAAAACGGTCATGAACGAAGGTATTATATTTTGAAAGAACGGAATCGGGGTTTTTCTCGTCAAATACGTTTGTTACATAATCCCCGATCTGTTTAAGGAAATCCTGCCATAAAGTCCCGTTTGCTTTGTCCTTGTATCTCGAAATCGCGCTTGACGTCAGTCTGATTTTCAGATCCGCGTCCTGCTCCGTAAGAGCTTCGAGATTTACGATAAGCTCCTTGGACTCAACCGCCTGTCCGTCAACAAAAGTGATAACATCTTTATATTCCGGATTTGCGTCGGTAACATTCAACTGTCTGTATGTGTAATATTTACATTTGCATACGATGGACATGGCGTTGAGAGCCTCACCCACAATCGAGTCGAGAGTATTCAGATATTCGGATACGAGAATGGCAGCCTCACCTGTAAAAACAGATCTTGTGCAGCCGATTTTCAGTATTCTTGAATAGAGACTTTCCGGATTAAGTGAAAAATTGGAACCTTCGATATATGATATTGCGGTCATAACGTCGGTAACAAGCGGCGATACCGATTTTCCCTCAAGCTCGGAGAATGTCAGCAATTCGGCGATCACAAGCGTTCTGTATTCTTCGGATGTTTCGTCCGCCGTCGATTCTATGGAAGCGATACTGTTCCACAGGCTGACGGTTTCCGCTTTGATTCTCGTAACAAGCGTATTTATGCTTTCAAACGTTGTAAGATATTCGTTTGTCAGTATTTCCTTTGTGCTTTCGTTGATAACGTCGGTCAGTCTCGCTTCCATTTCGGTCATCTGTTTGGAAAGAGCGTCGATTTTGGTGCCCACTTCCCTGATCGCGTTCTTGATACTTGTCATGGTGGTGATTTCAAGTCCGAGTTTATCATATAAAATCTTGTCGAGACCGTATCCGAAAGCCTTGTCCAATCCCGTTACGGCAAGACCTTTGAGGGCGCTCAGTCCGAGATCCGCCCAGAAGCCGAGACTAACGGGATTGCCGTCGTAATTGGTTCTGTCTATGCTGACCGCAAGCGGCACTGCTTCCAGCGTTGAATTGGCGTTTTCGCTGATATTTATAAAGCCCACGGCGTCGTCGCCGTAAACCTTGCCCTGTGTGGAGATCAGCAGCGTGGAATTACCGATGATCTGTATGTCGGCAGGCTGCAGATTTCTCAGCGCGCCGCCGAAGGAAATATCATCGGCGCTCATTGCGGCATTGAAAACAACGTTTTCGCCCACTATAAGGAGCGACGGATCAATGTCGTTCCACATGATTTCATTAACAACATTCACGGATTGGACCGGTTCCTCCGGCACATCCTCAGGTTGTTTTGAGCAAGCCGCGAAAGAGAAGACAAAACATAAGATCATCAGAATCGCGACTGTCTTTTTTAACATCTGTTTCATAGTATCCCCTATCAAAATTTATTTGCAATATATTATACGATCAACTTCGGAAAAAGGCAACCGATTTTTTATTACTTTTCCAATACATACCGCTTCCTTTTTCCTCCTGCATTATTTGTTTCTTCCGATCTCCTCAAACGGGATATCGAGCCAGCTTTCTTCAACCGCGACCTCCGCCGTGGGCAGTTTTCCTTCGGCGTAGGTTTTTACCTTGTTGTTCTCATAGGTCGAGAAGAGGTATACCGAGTCGGCAAGCGTATACTGTTTGGATTCGTTTTCGGCTGTGCAGAACGCAACGTTGTTCTTTATACTCGAACGAGCCGGAGAGACCCAGAACCACGGATCGGTCAGGTCGCCGTTGCTGTTCATTTGCGTAATGGTCGGAAATGCCTTTGACAGTATTTCATTATTCAGATATTTATCATAAACATTTTCAAGCAGTTGATGAGAAAATCCGCCTGTTTCCCTGTATATCGCATAGTAGCGTTCGTCGTAACCGATGGCAGTGTCACAGTTGATAAACACATTGCCTTCTATGATATGATCCGAACCGCCGCCGACGGCAAAGGCAAATCCGAACCGGAAATTCTCAAACACATTGCCGTATGCTGTCTGTCCGCCGAGTCCGTCGTCATAATAAATCCCGTGACCGCCGCAGCCGCCTCCGAATTCCTGCATAAGCGTATCGTTTCCGACTTCGTGGAGATAATTATAGCGGAAGATATTACCATACCAGTCGAGCGTCCTTCCCGCATAACAAACTCCGGCGTCGTCTGTGTTGTTGCAGATATCGTAAAACTCATTATATTCAACTATGTGATTATGTCCGCTCCACGTCAGCGCGTTATGATTTGAATGAGCGATTTCGTTATGCGAAACGGTAGCACCGCAGCCCTGTATGTTAACGGCAGGGCAATAGGTAGCAAGTCCCTCGGAAAAATCGTGTATGTAATTGTTGTAAATAAGATTATGTGATTCTGTCAGTGTATCGGGGTCTCCGCCGTTCATCGTAACGCCGCCGTAGGCAAAATGACCGATTTCGTTGTTTTCAAAGGTATTATAACTGCCGTTTATGTTCATGACCGAATAACCGCCGCGCTCAAAAAGACAGTTGGAAACGGTAACGTGATCTCCGTTTATCGTCCCCATACGTTCTCTCGAATCCGAAAAATACAGATTGTCAAAGGTTATGTAATCTGCCTTGACGTTAAGGAATCCCGTCGGTATCGTAGGATAAGTCAGCGTTTCGGCGCCTTCGGGCAGAATGGCGTAAAGAACGGCGTCTGACGAGATATAATATTCGCCGGGCTGCGTGAGCTCTTCGGGAATATTGAACCAGTAAAATACCATTCCTTCAGCCGGAGGATAACCGTCGCTGTTAAAAATGTTCATGACCGAATTTTCGGTGTCAAACGAAATCACTTTGGTTCTGTCCTGCGCCCAGAAGAACTTAAAATAGCCGTTGACGAAAATATCGTCAAGTCCCTGCCAGTTTTTGATTCTTTCGTTGTGTTTTGCGTCGTATCCGAAGAGATAGTCTCCGTTCCCGTCGCTGACGAAGCTGTCGATAAGAACGTAGCCGTCGTCGGGATATCTCGCGAGGCTCAGACGTTCGTTTCCGGCATAAACAACGGCATTCGCCATAGATGGATAAATACTCTTTTCCCCACGGGCGACGTCGGAAGCCGTTACGCCTGCGGTTTTCATATCAAAGCAGACGATTATATCGCGGCAGGTCGGGTCAAGCCGCTGACAGAGGGGGTCGGTATCGGCAACCGGAGCCATATCGGAAGTATTGATCGTAACACCGCCGGTAATATGCGCGCCCTCTTCCGAGCCCTTCCAGACTATCGGGCAGGACTCTGTTCCCGAGTCGGCGGGATCGTCCATAACAAAAGCGGTATCAAGGAAAAATGTTCCCGAGAGGATGACGTCGATACCGATGATACCGTCACGTCCTGTTGTCCTCACGGCATCCCGCGCCGCTTCAAGCGTGGCAAACGGGTGCTCTTTTGAGCCGTCGGCGTCTTTTTCTGATGCTTCCGCATCAACGTATATGATGACTTTCATGTCATCCGGAACATCAATGATTTCGGGCGATGAACACGAAACGAGGCACAGCGCCGATGAAACAAGCATAACGGCTGCAATGAAAATTGAAACGGTTTTTTTAAGCATCATAAACACAGACTCCTTATATTGATTCATATTAATAATAACACAAAACAAAAAAAAAGGCAATGCCGGAGGGCCGAAAAACAAAAAATCATTCATAACGCTCCGTGCAATGCCGTTCAGTTATTTGTTTTTCATTTGCAGATCGGGTAAAATCCTGACTGTTATTTCGCCTGCGCCTTTGTAAGTAACCGTTCGAATTCTTCCGCAAACAGAGGCTTCGCAAACAGATATCCCTGCATCATTCTGCAGCCCATTGCCTTAAGCTCCTGCGCGACCTCATCCGATTCGACCCCCTGAGCGATACCGGGGACGCCCATAAGATGAGCGACCTGTATAAGCATTGCCATGGCAGCCTCGGTCTTTTCCTTGTTTTCGAGACTTTTTATAACGCTTCCGTCAAATTTGAGAGTATCAACGGGGAGATTCATAAGAGTTTTAGCCGCCAGATGTCCGATACCGTAATTGTCCAGCTCGACCTTATATCCGTAATCGTGTAATCCCGCAATAAGGGCTTTGAGCTTTTCGGGCGAATCGTTGAACGACTGCGCCGTTACCTCAAATCTGATATCATCGGTATTGAGTCCGTGCTTCATAACGATGCCGTGCAGCTTTTTGCACAGACCTTCTTCGGCTATTTCACTCCGCGACAGGTTCACGGATACCGGAACCGTTTCATATCCCGCTTTTTTCCACACCGAAAGCTGTCCGCAAACGGAATCGAGCATGTATTCCCCGAGTTTGGTGATAAAACCGTTCTTTTCGAACAGCGGGATAAATTCTCCGGGAGAAAGCATGCCGTATTCGGGATGATCCCAACGCACAAGAGCTTCGGCGCCTATCATTTTGCCGCCTTCGTAATCGTATTTGGGCTGGAAACAAGGCAAAAACTTCTTTTCGGCAATACCCGCATCGCAGGTGGCGACAAGGGCTTTTTCCTTCTCGAACTGTTTTTGTGTCGCGGCGTCGAACCAGTTAAGCTCCTTGCCGTATTTTGTTTGTGATTTATCCATTGCGGCGCGTGCGCAATCCATGTAATATCTGATACTGCCGTTTGCGTCGTCCGCAACGCAGGCTCCCGCGTGGAAATGAATTATCTCGACCGGTGTTGACCTGTCGATAATATCTTCGACATTGCAGATTTTTCCTTTTGCGGTCTTCTCTACAGGTCTGATCATAAAGAATCTGTCGGCGCTGTCACGGCAGGCATACCAGTCGCTCTCTTCCTGATCAAGACGGATGGCAACTCCCATTATATGAAGCACCGTGTCGCCGACAGAGTATCCGAATCTTTCGTTTATGGTTCCGAAATTGTCGATATCGACGCAGATGACGGCGTAACTGCCGCTTTTTGCGTTTCTGATGACTTCTCCCGCCTTTTTTATGAATGATGGACGGGTAAGAAGTCCGGAAATGAAATCAATCTCGGCATCGTTTTTATGAAAACCGCCTGTTTCGTCGTTTTGTTTCGTTTCAATATTCTTCGTCGAAGGATCGCCTTTGTCTTCCGTTTTGTCGGCTGAAGCATCGTCACCGTCTTTTTTCAGACTGCCCGAAGAAAGCAGACAGGATTCCGGATCACAGGCGAATCTGCCGATAAGCAGTCTTGTCAGCGCCAGCGTGATCGCGCCGATAACAACAAGACCGGCAAGAAAGATAAGGACATAGGTGATGGTGCCGAGCTCCATCGCCCTGAAGTCAACAAGCGCAAAGACAACAAAAACGACGGCAAAAATAAGCAGGACTGCAGCCGTGATATACAGCGACAGTCGGTCGGCGATCTTCTGTTTTCCTGTTTTGATTTTGTCGGAAGCCATAAAATTCCTCTTTTTATTTATAAAATGTATAATAGCATATATATTTTCGTTTTGCAATATATAAATCGGCAAAATCAACAAAAAATTCATTTCACTTAATCTATTGACTCTTTCATTCGGATGTGATAGAATACTATAATAAAATAAAACAGGAGAAAAAAAATGAAAACAAAGAAAATCATTGCCTTCATAATCGTCGCCGTTATGTCCGCGCTGCTCATCTGCGGATGCAATGCCGGCAAAGACGATACCATCAAAATAGGTATCGCCGCTCCCGATGTGACCCACGGTTGGGTTGCGGGCGCTGCATACTATGCCGAAAAATACTGTAAAGAAAACAATATCAAATTCAAAATCACAACGGCATCCGATGCCGCCGAAATGACCGCCAACCTCAACGACCTCGTAACGTGGGGCGCCGATGCCATCGTGACCTGGCCCCAGTGGAGCGGTATGGAAGACTCCGTAGCCGACATAATAGCTCAGGGCATCCCCGTTGTAAGCTTCGACATCGACATTGCCTGCGACGGCGTTTACAAAGTCACCGGCAATAACTACGACATGGGATATCAGAGCGCTAAATACATCGTAAACCTCGTAGGCGACGGCGCAGTCATCGCAGTATTCGATGTTCCGTCCGCGGGTTCCGTTTCAGAGCTCCGCAAAGCGGGCTTCTACGCTTATCTCGACGAGATCAACTACGACAAGAGCAATATGTTCGAAATCAGCGAAACGGCGTTCGGCAGAGAAAACGGACTTGCCGATATGACCGACGTGCTCACAAGCCACGATAAGATTGACGCCGTATTCTCAATGGACGACGAAAACTCCATAGGTATTCTTCAGGCGTGCGTTGAAGCAGGCAGAACCGACATCAAAGCCATCACCGGCGGCGGCGGAATGCAGGAATACTTCAGAATGATAAAAGACGAAAAGAACGCTTCATACGGACTTGCGTCCGCGCTTTACAGCCCCCAGATGGTTCAGGAAGCAATAAAGACGGCAATAGACCTCTGCGAAGGCAAGACAAGTGAAAAAGAAATAGTCATCGACACAAGCATAGTCACAAAAGACAATGTTGATAATTATCTCGACGACAACAACAAAGTTTATTGATTTACTCCAATAGCGTAACACGGTGGCTGCTCATCAAAACCTGCAGCCACTGTGTTTTATGTATTAAAATGATCGGGGAACACTAATGGAACTCAGTGTAAAAGGAATCTGTAAATCCTTCGGCGCAGGAAATATCCTCGACGGCGTTGATTTCA
The DNA here is from genome assembly GCA_045629205.1 of Eubacteriales bacterium. Taxonomy (GTDB): domain Bacteria; phylum Bacillota; class Clostridia; order Oscillospirales; family UBA644; genus JAZQLP01. Next base: position 2,147 of record JAZQQT010000014.1, on the reverse strand, counting down.
GTATCCGGGGCGGAGAGATCTGCGCTCTGCTCGGCGAAAACGGAGCAGGCAAATCCACTCTCATGAACATAATCGGCGGCGTTTATCCCGCGAATTCGGGCGAAATACTCATAGACGGCAAAAAAGCGGTCTTTGCTTCGCCCTCCGAGTCGCTCAACGCCGGTATAGCGTTCATTCATCAGGAACTTAATCTGATAAACAATCTCACCGTTTACGAAAATATGTTTTTGTTCGGTTTCAGAAAAAAAGGACTGATACTGGACAGGGATTATATGGTCGGAAAAACAAGGGAAGCTTTTGACCGGATAGGTATCGATATCGACCCCTTTGCCCTTGTCGAAACCCTCGACGCGTCCTACAAGCAAACGCTCGAGATAACCCGCGCGCTCATGTCGGAGGCGTCGGTCATCATAATGGACGAGCCCACGGCATCCCTCACCTCCGCCGAAATCAAGCGTATGTTCGGAATAATGCGGACACTCAAAGAAAAAGGCATCGCCATGATCTTCATTTCACACAAGCTCGACGAGGTCATGGAAATATGCGACAGATACACCGTGCTCCGTAACGGAAAGCTTATAAAAAGCGGCAGTGTCGCCGACGTAACTCCGAGAGAGCTTGCCTCATACATGGTCGGGCACGATGTCATCATCGGTCAGGCGCCCGACTTCGCTAAAAAAGGCGAGGAGATATTCCGCCTCGAAAATCTTTCGGACAAGCGCAATTTCTTTGACATGTCGCTTTCCGTCAAAAAAGGAGAGGTATTGGGAGTAACGGGATTGCTCGGCGACGGTCACAGTCAGCTTTTCGGCTCGGTATTCGGAATATACGGCGGCGGATATTCCGGCAGAATCATCCTCGACGGCAGGCAGATACACCCCTCAACGCCTCACGAGGCCCTTTCCTACGGTCTTGCCTATCTTCCGAAAAACCGCAAGGAAAACGCCATCATCGCCGATATGTCGATTATCGACAACGGAACGATAGTAACCCTGAGAAAATATCGTAAAGGCATATTCCTTGACAAGAAAAAACAGAAAAATGTCTTCTGCGAACAGGCTGAAAAGCTGCATATCAAGATGTCGGACGGCGAAAAGCTCATCACGGCGCTTTCGGGCGGCAATCAGCAAAAGGCGGTTCTCGCAAAATGGCTTCTTTCGGAGCCCAAGGTCCTGATACTCGACAACCCGACGCAGGGCGTTGACGTGGGCGCGAAGGAAGAAATATATTCCATAATCGGATCGCTGGCGCAGAGCGGCATCGCCATAGTCGTGCTTTCATCCGAGGCACAGGAAATCATCCGTCTCTGCCGCAGAGCTATCGTAATGTATCACGGCAGAAGCGTGGGTGAGGTCACGGGAGAAGAAATGACCGAACAGAACATAATGTATCTTGCCACCGGCGGAAAGGACGCAGAAACAAAATGAACAATCAGATCGAAACCGCAAAAAAACAAAGCGGATTTAAAGGATTTATAAAGAAATACATAAACGGAGCCGGACTCTTCCCCACCGTTCTTGCCCTGATACTCATGGTAATCGTGCAGTGCGTGGTCATCGGCATTAACGAGGGCTCGGTAGCCGGCATCTTCTCTAAAATATGGCTCTCATGGCTGAATATTTTCCGGAATAACGCCTATACCGGCATCATCGCCCTCGGAATGTGCTTCGTCATCGTTTCGGGCGGCATCGACCTTTCCGTAGGTTCCATGATGTGCGCTGTCGGAGCGGCGCTCATGTATATCATCGAACCGAGCACCGGACTTCTGGCCGCTATCGGAATAACCGGAATACCGGCATATATCATCGGCATCGCCGCAGCGCTGCTCATCGGCTTTATTTTCGGAGAAATAAACGGTATGCTGATTGCCTACGGCAGGATCCCTCCCTTTATCGTTACCCTCGGCACCATGAAGATTTTCCGTTCCGTCACCCAGCAGCTCACAAAACAGTTCAATCCTCAGGTCCCGGCGGACTTCAAGCAGATAGCCACACTCCGCGCAGGCGGGCAGGTATTTTTGCCCATAGTATATTGGGTATTCTTTGCCGTCATCATGTATTTTCTGTTCAAAAAGACGGCGTTCGGTAAAGAAACGATCGCAGTCGGCTCAAACGAAAAAGCGGCAAGGTATTCCGGTATCAACGTCA
>JAZQQT010000013.1:0-3111 GCA_045629205.1 Eubacteriales bacterium | reverse complement strand
TTAATACAGAAAGAAAAATGCTGACAATTTTTGCAAGAATAGTGTTGAACATAAGAATCACCTGTATACCCTTTCATTTTATACAAAAATTTCTTTATCGCCGCTGTCCAGATTGAAAACGCGGCTTTCTCCGTCACCGATGCGAATACAATAGAGTTTTCGCACATCGTAATCAGCATACATCAGATCAAAAGTCGGAGAATTTCCGCGAAATACTGTTGTTGAAAAAACAGGGCAGTTTTCAACCTTTGTATCCCAGTCATAATGTGAATGACCGCTCATAACAAACTCAATACGACCTTTTGTCTTCCGAAAATCATATTCGGTTTCTTGACAGATAAACGTAACTTTTTTGTTATAAGCAGAAACCAGTTCAGCCAGCACTTTTGTCATGGCGGCGGTTTCGTCATTCGGCATATTCCACCACCACATGTGAGGAACGATAACATTATGCTTATCATCATTCTTTATAAGCTCTGCGGCAAGCCAGTGCAGCTGCTCCCATTTATAAGGATTCATTTCCGTCGCATTCCAATCGAGTTGGGAATCCAAAACAAAGAAACGGGTGTGGTTGCCATGAAAGCTGTAATATGTACGACCGAATTTGCGAAAACACAGGTTTGTCAGAATTTCAGGAGAAAGTCCGCGATCAACACCGAGCAGTACCCCGTTTTCATCTACCCCCTGGTAATTAGTATCATGGTTACCGAGAACAGGATAGTATTCATCTCCGAACATTTCTCTCATGCACCCGTCAATCATTCCGAGCTTTCTCTTCGCCTCGGGTACAGTATCAGACGAGCCGAGCCAGTCACCTCCGCCGATGATAAAATCGGCAGGAATTGAATAATATACATTTCGAAGAAAAGTCAGGGCTTTTTCAGCTCTGCGGAACAATTCCTCTTCGCTGCATTCACCCTTCTGAAACAGATGCGGATCGGTAAAGAATACAAATGATTCAGTTTCTTTTGAGCCATTAAACAGAGAACAGTATTCTTCAACTGCGGGTGATTTAATTAAAGGAATCGTAATCATCCCTCCCGTTCGTTTTTTATCATTATATCATTTTTTAATTATTAACCAATAAGTAACAGCGAATATTCGTAAATGTGCATTATTTCAGAAATCACACGCAAAAAATCGGAGATTACCTTCTGCGCTCCTGCCGACTATTGCAAAAGATAATCAATATGGTATAATATTTACAGTTGTCGAAAGACAGTAATCTATAATAAAGAAAAGAATGAATTTTATGAAACGATTATCAAAGATACTTTCCCTGATTCTCGCTGTTATCATAACCGCGTCGCTTTTCATTGTACCTGTATTTTCGGCTGATGCTCAGGCAGACAACTATGCATCGCGCACGGAGGGTACAGGATGCGGAACGGGTACTTCTTCCCAAAAGCAACAAGAAAACGACAAGATGATTGTATCCTGTATTAAGACAGCGGAAAACGGATTGGCGTATCTTGAAGTGGACGGGAAACCGTTTCCCTATCTGGGCGTGGAATCAAGACTTGACGCGTATATGAATTGCGAGAAAAAGTCAGTTGAAGATTTTGAACCGCATATAAGAGCAGCATCAGAATTGGGTGCCAACGTAATTGCTGTTCCTATTGACTGGAGAGATCTGGAACCTGAGCAGGACGAATATGACTTCCGAATTGTATCTGCGCTGCTCGGATATGCGAATAAGTATGACATCAGAATTGAATTCTGCTGGTATTCCGTAAATATGTGCGGGGACAGCAACAGTTATCAGATTCCCGAGTATATCTGGAATGACGAAGAGACTTATCCGAAATACGATTCAGATAATAAAAATTCGTTTTGGGGATACTATGGAAATCAGGGTTATATGCGTGCGACACAAGCCTTGATGGATAGGGAAACAAAAGTAATCACCGTTCTTATGAATTTCGTCTATAACTGGGATGAAAATAACGGTCAGAAACATCCTCTTATCGGAGTACAGGTCTATAACGAACCGGACGGTTATCCTCGCTGGCGTGTTTCTCAGCAAAATATTTCGGTGGACGGTTCACAAATTACGGAATCGGACGCATGGCAGGACGTATATGCCTTGATTGATAATGCAGGCAAGGCATTTAAAGCGGCAAAATATAACGTATATACCCGCACGAATCTTACTGTTCTGACCGAAGTGACGGAATTTGCCGAAAAATTATATGCTTTGGAAGGAATTGATGCCGTAGGAAACGATCCTTATGTGCAAAGCGTAGGTGATATTTATAACACGCTTTCTGATTTTAACAGTAATCTGAAAGGCAATTTTAATCACATTGCCGAAAACAAGGGTGTTTATTTGAATACACCGAGTTTGCTTATCACATCGGCGTTTTGCGGAGCAGGTTATATTATTTACGATCTGGCTACGCCAGAATATTTTATTGACAATACCGATGATCCGTCTACAATCGATCACGGAATTCTGAATACCGATTTGTCAGATAAACAGCATACCGACGCAGTTCGTAAAACGTTAAAGGCTCTTACTGCTGCGGGAGATGCTTTGATTTTTGCAGATCGTTCGGATTTTGCCGTATTTAATCTGGAGAGTGATTTTCCCGATGAAAATTATACCCGTTCGGTAAAAACAAGCCGCGTGAAAGCGAAATTCTCAACGGAACAAGGTGCTGTTGGATTCACAATTTACTATAACGGTTACGTGTATGCATATGCAAGTGAAAACGCTGTGCTTTCCATAAGGAATGCTGCCTGCGGCAAAGCAGAATACGGCGGATACGATGAAAACGTGTGGAATGAAGCCGGAAACGTGACGGCAGAAAACGGCAAATATCTGCTTGAAGGCGGCAGACTTTGTCGTATTAAAGTAGATAAAACAGGCATTCCACTTATAAGTAATGTAAAAAGATATATAGGTGAGCTTGAAAACGACTCTATCTGTGACATCTTCAGAAATGTAAGCAGCATAAAGGATTTCTTTGACAGGCTCTTTAATCTGGTCAAAACAGATTTCACAAGATTTATCAGGCTATTTTAATAATAATAAACTAACCAAAATGCGATTTTTTAAAAGGTAATACGACACAAAGCCTGCCGAGGTCATCACCCCGGCAGGCTGTT
>JAZQQT010000012.1:0-18770 GCA_045629205.1 Eubacteriales bacterium | reverse complement strand
CGAGTGTTGCTACGGTAGACGAATACGGTAAAGTTACGGGAGTTGCGCCGGGAACCGCCACAATAAATCTGGCGTCTACAACTCCCGGACATAAGGAATATGATTCGTGTAATGTGGAAGTAATACCGATTCCAGAAGGTTTATATTATGTAAAAAATAAAAATAGCGGAAAGTATTTATCAATTGACGATGATGATTGTAATGATGGAACATATGTTTCGCAAACTGAGTATGCTGGCGATGCATTACAAAAATGGAGATTCACTTATTTATCAAATGGTCTTTACAGAATAACTCCTTACTTAAACAATTTAATGTCACTTCATTCAGATTCTCTTTATCCAAGTAATGGTACAGAATTGAATGTTTGGACATTTACCAACGCAAATGATAGTAAATTTAAAATTTTATTAAATGTAGACGGTTTTTCATATAGATTAATACCAAATCTTGGACAACTTAATTATGCTGTATCTGTTTTTAATTCGAGTTATTCAGAAGGAGAACTTGTCGAATTATCTGCATATTCTTCAAATAATGCTAATTCTGAATGGATTTTTGAACCTGTTGATTTTTATTCGCCAACACTTCTAAAACAATATGCTTATGCAACATATAATCCAGAACAAACGGAAATGGTATATGTCTCTACTTTCCCGTATCTTAATTTTAATTCTTTTCCTTTGCGCAAAATAAGGGATTGTGCAAATTTTGTTTCACAATGTTTGCTTGCCGGTGGCAATTGGCATTTTGAAGATGATTGGTATATATACAAAAAGAACGGAAATTATCTTGTTCCCCAATCCATATCCCAGTTAAATCAAACTTGGGATTTGGCTGATCCGAGTCCATGGATAAGCACTACAGAATTTGGAGATTATTTTATAAATAAAGCATATTCGACTTATACAATCAGTTATAATGATATTATCGCAAACCCCGCAATTATATCCACGTTACCTTTTGATATCGGTGATGTGGTTCAAATTGGCGAGTATAATAGCACAAACGATGTTTTCACAGCAAGTCACGCAATGGTTATTACATCGTTTGGTTATTATGAAAATTCGGCATTTGAAAATATCGAAAGTTATATGTTGACGTATCATTCAAATAATACAAAAGATAAAAGCATATTTAAAATAATAGACGATACTGAAGATTGTTCTTCAAAATATTTTAGATTTTATAAATTGCATTAAGGAGATAGATAAGATGAAAAAGATAGCAATTATGGTATTGTTGGTAGTGTTAGGTATGACCGTTATAATGTTGTTCAATGGATTTGTTTCCAAAGAATATAAATACATAGAATTCACATATGATAAACTGCCGGAAAGCAGAGCCAACCTGACTCCGACTTCCAGTGATCAGTATAAATATGATGATTTAACACAGGAAAATCTTAAAAAAAGTTTTGAACATCTTGATACTATTGACGATCAAGGATTTGCCGATATGCAGAAGGAAGAATTGGAAAATAAACTGATGAGAAAAGAAAAATCGATACAGGTTTATTCTATTGTGAATAAAATATTTGAAACAAATTATACTTATGAAAACACATTTAAAATATGTCAGCCTGAATGGGATTTTTTGAATTTTCTCTGCAATACTCTTCAATATGACAGATTAAAATATTCAGATGAAGAATATGATTTAATAGAGTGGTATCTGTTTGATAAAACATCACATATACGTCCTCACAATAACGAAATAATGGACTGTGAATTTGAGCTGATGAGTTGGATAGAATCAGTAACAGGAAAGACAAGAATTTCGGGGCCTGGTAATTTATATTATCTTTTTGATCCAAAAACAAATACTTATTCCGAACCCAGAATATATTGAAGTGAGCAAAAACTAATTTATATTGATTAATTTTTTGAATATTGAATATTTACACAAACAGCCGAAGCGTCTGCTTCGGCTGTTTGCTGTTTTGTCATCAAAATGAAAATCAGATTTCTTTTTTGAGATATTCAATAATATCTTCGGCGAGTTTTTCGCTTATCTTTATTGCTTTTGCGATTTCTTCGGGAGGAGTTTCGATTATTTTTTCGGGTGATTTATATTTCATTATCATATCTTTTGCACGCTTTTTACCTATGCCCGGGATTTCCGTCAGAATACTTTGTCTCGAAATCGTATCTCTGAGATTTTTATGATACGATATGGCGAATCTGTGCACCTCATCCTGCATCTTTGTGCAGAAAGTAAACGAATCGCGGTTCGTAATAAGATTAAGCTCGCGTCCGTCTGAAAAAACGATTGCTTTCGTTCTGTGCTTACTGTCTTTTTTCAGCCCGATCACTTTGATATATGTGTCGTATTCTTTGAGTATGGATTCAAGCGCGTGTATCTGTCCCAGCGCTCCGTCGCATATAACGAGCTCCGGCAGGGGAGAAAAGGATTCGTCGCCCTCTCTGAATCTGTCAAGCCTGCGCCGGAATGCCTCTTTCATATGAGCAGTATCGTCAAAACCGTATTCTTTTTTTATCTTGAATTTCTTATATTTCTTTTTGTCAAACGCGCCGTCCGTTACCGTTATCATACCGCAAACGGCGTTTTCGCCGGCAAGCGAAGAAATATCATACATTTCGATATATCTGGCTTTTTCTATCCCCGAAAAATGCTTGAATGATTCTAACTGACGCGCGCTTTCGTTAGCTTTTCCGTCCAGAATCAGCCGTCTTTCGGTTGCGTTTTTCCGGCATATTTTAAGGATTTCCTTATCCTGTTCGTAAGTCGGCGTAAGCAACTTGTCGTTAAGCCATTTTTTCAGCGGTTCAAAGCCGTCAAAATCAGATTCAATGTAAACATTATGCTTTATTTTGTTTTCTTCTTCATAAACTATCTCGATATACTGACAAATCAGCTCCGGTGAAATTTCATCGTCAAAAGAGTCGCACCGTTCACCGGTAATAAAGCCGTTTCTGATTTTCAGAATAAAGAATGTGCAGCCTTTGTTGTATTCGGATGATACCCACGAAATATAATCCGCGTTTCTGTTCTGTGCGATAAGAGGTCTTCTGATATCGTTGATCATACGGATTGTCTGTATTCTGTCTCTTATCTGCGCCGCTTTTTCATACTCGAGGTTTTCGGCATATTCTGTCATCTGCTTTTCAAGAGAATTCAGCAGCGGATCGGTATTTCCGTTCATTAAGTCTGATAATTCTTTTACTATCGTTGCGGTTTGGTCTGTATCGTAATTTTTTAAACAAAACCCTCTGCAGGTATTGATCTGATATTCGATACAACCGTTTTCTCCTGCTTTAACGGTATTTTTCTTTCCTGCGCATGCCGGAAGCAGAAAGATTTTTGTTAAAAGCTTTATGATCCGGTTTGCCGTTCCGGCGGAAGTAAACGGACCGAAGAATGTTCCTTTACCGGTTTTTTGCTTTTCCAGGGTCAGTATAGGCAGCTTTCCGTTTTTGAGTGAAAGACATATATACGGATATCCTCCGCCGTTTTTAAGCTTGATATTATAAAACGGATTGTATTTCTTTATCAGGCTGCATTCCGTAAGTAAAGCATCCAGCTCGCTTTTGGCAATTATGACCTCAAAATCACGGATGTCCGCAACAAGTCTTGCGGTTTTCGGATGCTTCGGCTTGCCATGAAAGTAGCTGGATACTCTGTTTTTTAATTTGATTGCTTTTCCTACGTAAATGATTTCGTCCCGGTCGTTTTTCATCAGATAAACTCCCGGGAGTAAAGGTAATCTGTTCGCTTTTGCCGCTAAAGTTTCAATAACGGTCATTACTGCTCTTTAATCATAAAACCGCTGTCGATCAGAGAAATCAGACCGGCTATGGCATCGTTTTCGTCAACGCCGTCCGCAATGATTTTTATTTCGGTGTTTTGTATTATACCTAAAGAGAGAACGCCGAGAAGACTTTTTGCGTTTACCTGTCTTCCTGCCGATTCGACCCACACCGAAGATTTATAATCGTTTGCTTTCTTGATAAAAAGTGTGGCTGCTCTTGCGTGCAGACCGACCTCGTTTGTTATTGTAATGGTTTTTTCTGTCATAATGTTCACCCCGTATTTTAATGGATTCTTTGTCCGTTAGGTGTGGCAGGATCAAGGAAAATAACTCTGACATCTTCTTCTCCCGATGCGAGGATCATTCCGTTGCTGTCAACTCCTTTGAGTTTAACGGGCTTGAGATTTGAAACGAGAATAACTTTTTTACCTATTATTTCGGATGGCTTATAATATTTTGCGATACCTGATACGACCTGTCGTTTTTCATATCCGAGATCAACGATGAGTTTAAGGAGCTTATCTGATTTCTCGATAGGGGAGCACTCCAGGACCTCTGCTGTTCTCAACTCGATATTCATAAAATCATCTATCCCGATCTGCGCGATTCCTTCGGGCTTTTCAACCGTTTTTTCGGGTTGAGACTCGGACTTTTTCGTTAATGCTTCCGTAACTTTTTCCGTATCAAGTCTTGCGAATAACGGTGAGATTGCTTCGATTTTGGTTCCGGATTCGAGCGTGCCGAATTCGTAAGCCGATTCTAACGAATTCTTGTCGGTTTTTAATGCACCCAGTATTTTCTTTGCCGTTTCGGGTATGAATGCCTGTAAAAGAACGGAACCGATTCTGATTGCCTCGAGAAGATTGTATAAAACGTTTCCGAGACGATCTTTTTGCTCCGGATCTTTTGCAAGAGCCCACGGCGATGTTTCATCGATATATTTATTTGCTCTCTTGAAAACGGAGAAAATGGATTCAAGAGAATCTGCAACTCTCAGCTCGTCCATTGCAAGTTTAGCGTCCTGAACTGCCTTTTTTACGGTATCGATAAGCGATATGTCAATATCGTTTTCCGCAGTTCCTTTTGTCGGAATGATACCGTCGAAATATTTAACGGTCATTGCTATTGTTCTCGAAACGAGATTGCCGAGATTATTTGCAAGATCGTTATTATAACATTCAACTATCGAATCGTAAGTTATCGAACCGTCGGATGCAAACGGAATCTGTGAGAGAACATAGTAACGGACTCCGTCAACGCCGATAACGTCAGCCAATTCATCGGCATAGATTACATTACCCTTTGATTTGCTCATTTTGTCTGTGCCGAAATTGAGCCACGGATGACCGAATACTTTTTTCGGTAACGGTTCGCCGAGCGCCATCAGGATTATCGGCCAGATAATCGTATGGAATCTGAGAATATCTTTTCCGATAACGTGAACGTCGGCCGGCCAGAATTTTTTATATAATTTATCCTGTTCGTCAACATCGTAACCAAGCGCAGTGATATAATTTGACAGAGCATCGATCCATACGTAAATAACGTGTTTGTCATCGAAACTTACGGGAATACCCCATTTAAAAGATGTTCTCGAAACACAGAGATCCTGCAAACCCGGCAGGATAAAATTGTTGAGCATCTCTTTTTTTCTTGGCTCGGGTGAAATGAAATCCGGGTTATCTTCAATGTGTTTAATCAGTCTGTCCTGATATTTTGAGAGTTTGAGGAAATACGCTTCTTCTTTTGCGGCTCTCAGTTCTCTGCCGCAGTCGGGACATTTACCGTCAACGACCTGAGATTCCGTAAAGAAGGATTCGCACGGAACACAGTAAAGACCCTCGTAGCAGCCTTTATAGATATCGCCCTGGTCATATAATTTTTTAAAAATATTCGCAACGGCTTTTTCGTGATATCCGTCTGTTGTTCTGATAAATTTATCATAACAGGTATTCATTTTATCCCAGATACGGCGGATTTCTCCGGATACTTCATCTACGTATTCTTTGGGTGAAATACCTTTTTCTTTTGCGTATTCTTCGATTTTCAGACCGTGTTCGTCTGTTCCCGTAAGGAAGAAAACGTCGTAATCTTCCATCTTTTTGAATCTTGCGATTGCATCCGTTAAAATAATCTCATAGGTGTTTCCTATGTGCGGTTTGCGTGATGCGTATGCGATTGCTGTGGTTATATAGAATTTTTCTTTCATGATTTACCTTGAATAATATAATTAGGTTTTTTATTATTATATCACAGTATATATTAATATGCAAGCGATTTTATTTTGTAAATAAAAAATATGGGGCTCTCACCCCATATTTCATTATGAATCATTTACTGCTTTACGATATTTTCCGAAGCGGAAAACATTTTGTTGCAATACGGACATTCTATATCTTCATCTATCTCGTTTTTTTCGATAATGAAAAGCATTTCGCAGAACGGACATTGAACGGTATAAAAGTCGTCTATTCGTTCGTTTTCGTCCTGAGCTTCATCTTCCTTTTCGGAAGAAGGTGTCCATTCATCGGCGTCAAGAGTTTTTATAAGAAGCTCCTGAACATCTCTCATATTTTCGTATAACTGATCCATTGATTCCTCAAGTTCGGCTATACGGTTATTTGCGAGATCCTGTTGAGCGGATACATCACCGAGTAAAGCAATCGCTTCGTTGATCAGTTTATATTCCGGTGATTCTTTTGAGATTTCAAGTTCTTTGAATTTCTTTTTTATATCGTCGATTCTGTTGCTAAGATAGTCCATTTTCAGTCCGGATTAGGCTCTTTCCATATATTCGCCGACACGGGTATCGATTCTGATCATTTCGCCTTCTTCGATGAAAAGCGGAACTTTTATAACTGCGCCGGTTTCAAGTGTCGCATTTTTAAGAGCGTTGTTTGAAGTATCGCCTCTTACAGCAGGCTCTGTCTCGGTAACCTGAAGATCAATAAAGAAAGGAGGTTCAACACTGAATACGTTTCCTTTATAGGAAAGGATTTTACAGATGATGTTTTCTTTTACGAATTTAAAGTTATCGGGCAGAATATCCGCATTAAGGGGAATCTGTTCGTAAGTATCATTGTCCATAAAGTAATAAAGATCACCGTCATTATAAAGATAAGACATGTCTTTTCTTTCGATAAATGCCTGCGGGAATTTATCTGTGGGTGAGAATGTTTTTTCAAGTACGGAACCCGTAATAACGTTTTTGATTTTTGTCCGGACAAAAGCTGCGCCTTTTCCCGGTTTTACATGCTGGAATTCAACGACGGAATAAACGTTTCCGTCCATTTCGAAAGTTGCGCCGTTTCTGAAATCGCCGGCAGAGTACATATATTGATCCTCCTGAGAACATTTTTCTTTATTATATCTTATTTTACGGTTTTTTTCAAGTATAAAATATTGAAAAAAAAGAAAAAAACAATGAAATCACTTAATTAATAATAATTTCATAAAATATTTACACTTAATCATTTATACTGTGATATGATAAAAAAAAATATCAGGAGTGTATATCAATGAATAAAATTCTTGTAGAAACATCAGCACGTCATGTTCATGTTACAAAAGAAGCTCTCGCCGTTCTTTTCGGTGAAGGCCATAAGCTTACTGCAAAAAAAGATCTCTCTCAGCCCGGGCAGTTTGCCTGCGAAGAAAGAGTAACGGTCAAAGGACCTAAAAATGAAATCAAAAACGTTTCCATTCTCGGTCCCGAAAGAAGTGCTTGCCAGGTTGAAATTTCTCTTACGGATGCAAGAACGATCGGCGTAAATGCTCTTGTCAGAGAGTCCGGCGACATCGAGGGAACCGAAGGTTGCACTCTTATCGGACCCTGCGGTGAAGTAGTAATCGAAAAAGGCGTTATCGCAGCAAAAAGACATATTCATCTTACTCCCGAAAACGCAGCTGAATTCGGCGTTTCCGATAAACAGATCGTATCTGTAAAAATCGAATCCGAAGGAAGATCTCTTGTGTTCGGCGATGTTGTATGTCGTGTAAGCCCCAAATTTGCTCCGGCTATGCACATTGATACCGACGAATCCAATGCCGCCGGATGCAAAGGCGTTGTTTACGGAGAAATCAATGCCTGATTATAAGGTGAACGATATTCCGCTTTGGGATAATGATATCCCTTTTTTTGATAAGTCGATAGATCAGGAAATTCCTTCTGTTACTCCGTTTATTATCGAAAACTCCGAAGGACTCAAACCTGCCGTTTGTGTTTTCCCCGGAGGCGCATATTTTTTCAGGGCTGTCGATAACGAGGGCTGGCAGATAGGGAAGTGGCTTAATTCGATCGGCTATAACGCTTTTGTCGTTAATTACCGTTATTCTCCTTATCGTTATCCTGTTCCGTATACAGACGGACGTCGTGCAATCAGCTACGTTCGTAAACATGCCGAAAAATTCGGAGTAGATCCGAATAAGATCGGTGTTCTCGGTTTTTCTGCAGGAGGTCATCTTATAGGTGATCTTTCTGTTCACTATGATAAGAAAATCGAAGTCCGCGACGATATTGATGCTGTATCCGCACGTCCCGATTTCTCTGTTTTCTGTTATCCCGTCATTTCTTCCGATGATTTCGGACATCAGTATTCTTTGCAGATGCTTCTCGGAGATGATTACGGAAAACCGGATATGATGGAATATTATTCTATCGAAAAGCAGGTCGGTTCCGATACTCCTCCGGCATTTGTATGGACAACGGCCACGGATGAAATGAGCTATCTTAACAGTCTCGTTTATGCGCAGGCTTGTTGGAAAAACGGCGTAGAAGCCGAATTGCATGTTTTCTCAACCGGATATCATGGGCTCGGTCTTGCCGACGGCAACGACGGGGGAAATGATTACCCGACGGTGCACACATGGACAAACAGCTGCGAACAATGGCTTAAGCATATTCTCGGATAAATAAATAGCGCAAAAAATATCACCCACACGGTCGTGTGGGTGATAACTGTTTTTATACTATTGAGCGTTTACCGAAATCGGAATTGAAATCTCAACCTTTTCGTCAATAAAGATATATGTCGCTTTCAGTGTGGCTGAAAAGCCTGCAACCGCGTTGTCATCTAATTTCAGATTGAAAGTGATTTTGTTGTCGGAAAATTCCTGAGAGGAAAGCCTGGAGGTATTATTTTCAAATACAACATAACTGAAAGGCAGCGCGGTATTCGTTATTTCAAATGTAACGGTTCCGATATTCTTTTTTTTCGTTGTGCTGAATGTGATTGTTTTTGCGGCAGTGTCACCGACAGTGAATGAAACGGAATCAACATCAAAACTGAATTCATCTTCCAAAGAAGTTCCTGTAGTGATGGTAATGTTGAAGATATCTTTGCGGTTATCATACTCAGCGGTTAAAACGGCTGTTCCTTCTGCAGATGCGGTTACTTTACATCCTTCGGTTACTTGTTCTGCGGAAATGAAATCGGCGCCGCTTACAATTTTCCATGTTACTGCAGATGTTGCTTCGGTTGATATTTTAAGTGTTTTTACGTCTGCAATTTTCATTGAAATATTTTCTGTTTTTTCAACTGTTCCTTGCTGAACACCGCCGTCAACGGTAACTTCGCATGTTGCTTTAATGTCTTTGTCGGAATTGCTTGCGGCCGTTATTATTGCTTTTCCGGCTTTAATTGCCGTGACTTTTCCGTTATTGTCAACTGTTGCTACTGTTTCATCCGAGGATGTCCAGATAATTGTTTTATCGGATGCGTTTTCGGGTTCGATTTTATCAACGGCAAGTGACAGCGATTTACCTGAATTAAGCGAGATCGCAGTAAGATTCAATTCGATTTTGGTTACCGAAACAACTTCTTCGATAACTTTGACAACAAATGTCGCATTTACTGTTTCATTTGCTTTGCATCTTACGGACACTGTAGTTTCTCCTACTGAAACCGGTGTAATAACACCGTCGGCAACAGTGACGATAGTTTCATCCGCTGATGTCCAGATAAGAGTCTTATCGGATGTGTCCTCAGGAAGAATTTTAACTTCACATGTAAACGGAGCTGAGTTTTTACCGAATGAGCTGCCGGGTTTTGATATGATTTCAATAGATGTCGGATCAACAATCGTAACGTCGTCTGCGATAACAACGACAATTCCGCTTGCTTCAACGCTGCCGACTTTATATGTTACGGTTGCCGAAGCTTTACCGGTTGTTAAATCAACTTCCGGATTGACCGTAATAACGCCTGTTTTTTCGTTTACTGTTACAACTTTAGTATCAGAAGAAGACCATTTGCCTGTTTCGGTTGTATTGGACGGTTTAACTGTCGCAGTGAATTTAATTGTATCCGTTGAGGATTTGTTAACGGTTATTTTATCTTTATCAAGAGTTACGCCCGTTGCTTTAACGGTTTCGGTCGTGGATTCTTTTTTGACCGTGACTTTGCATGTCGCTGTCCATGTATCGATATTATCTTTATATGATGCTGTAATATTTGCCGTTCCGTTTGCTATTGCCGTAACGATTCCGTTATCAACTGTTGCAACGGCAGGGTTGTCTGTAGTCCATGTGACTATTGCTGTATCATCTGCGGGGTTCATAGTTGCTTTCAGTGTATAAGTATTTCCGATATAAATTGTTCTGGATGATTTATTTAATGATAAACCTTCAAATTTATTTTCCGGTACTACTACGTTAATAACGTATTCTGCTGTAAATCCGCCGTCTTCCGATGTCGCTGTAATTGTTGCCGTTCCGGGGGCTTTTGTAACGGCGATTCCGCTTGACTGATTGACCATAACTACCGTTTCATCACTTGAAATAAAAGTAACATTCTGGTTGGTAGCATTCACGGGGGTAAATGTGATATTAAGTGAAATAGCCTGGTTTATATCTGTTGTTGTTTCGGTTTCTTTGAAAGAGATCCCCTGAAGCGGAATCGTTGTGTTTATAACATCAACGGTACACTGTAATGTAAGTGAAGGTGTATCATCCGTAAATGATACTATTGCCGATACCGTTGCTTTTCCTGCTGCAAGTGCGGTGATCATACCCTGCGTGTCAACACTTACGATCGCAGGATCAGAACTTGACCATGATGTGCTGTATAGTCTGTTTCCGTCACTGCTGTCAAGAACCATAAGGGAGTCTGTAACTCCGACATTTAAGGTTTTTGATGTCGCATTCATAAAATATACTGTTTCCGGGTTGAATTCTTCTTTTTTCTCGGAACATCCTGTAAAAACAGACAGTAAAAGAATAAAAGATAAAACTGCGGAAGCAATTTTCAGAAATGATTTATTCATATTTATTCCCTTCCATTTGATAGTGTAACTCTATTGTATCATTTTTTTTTAATTTTGTCAATTATATAATTGTAAAGAATATTATCGTTCGGATGCCGATTTTTTGAAAAAAATATTTTGTGTATTTTGACTTATTGACAATGGAAAAACAGAAAAAGAAAATGTCTTGATGTGTTTCGTGTTTGATTTTAATAAAAAGATATTGATTTTGTATGTTTACTGTTGAAAACTGTGTGCAAAATGTTGAAAACATTGATAATTACATACTTTTCAGCGCAGAATGTTATGCATAATCGCTTATGTGATCAATGATTGAAAACAACGATTTTTGTTGATATAATCATGTTTTTCGGAAATCAAGAATTATATGATTATATGCATTATGCTTTGGGTGTTAAGTAATAACTTGATGAATCCGAAGTGATATCTGTTTTCAGATATTAATCTGTTGAAAACCCTGTTGAAAACGTGGAAAACCCTTGAAATTATGCGGTTTGATCATCATTTTATCAATTATTATATGTTTCGGAACAATAAAAAAACGCCGTTTTCTGTTGTAAAACGGCGGCTGTGAAAGTATGGTTTATGTTTTGGGTAATTTTGACGAAACCAAAAAACTTGACGTAAAGATTCAAAGCTTGTAGTTTCCTCTTGTCATGGTATTCGGACGTCCGGAATCGTTTTTGTTAATGTAGGAATCAATAATATCTGCAATTTTTTTAATGCTTTCATCCGTAAACATCAACCGGATAAAACCTGCACCCGATATATTTTTATCAGCGAGCCACAATACGTCGGAATTGAACATTCTGTTTCTGCATCCGAATTCGCAGGAGAGTAAAAACTTTTTGCCCAATCTGTCTTCCATATATTCCGGAATTCTGTGCTGTTTTTTTATACAGTTTCTCATTACCATAAATGGTAATCTTCCGTATGCGATAATGCCGGTTTCTTCGTCAAATAAAGGAGTAAGCATGGCATATGGGGCTTCAAAAGTCAATATTTCCGAAGCTACGCCGATTTTTTTATATTCGGATTTTGAATATGAATTAAATATGTTAAGTCCGTAATCTCCGTGAATAACCATATTGTTGAATGTCAGCTTTTTTAATTCACTGAGATATTTGAGCTGTCCGATATTATTGACTTCAAAATGTCTGATATCGTGTTCTGTATATGCATCTCTGACTATTTTGTCGATGATATGTTTTTCTGTGTCGTGAAAAATCGGAGGAAGCGAAAGACATATTTTTTCATTAAATCTGTTTCTTAATATGTCAAGTTTTTTGCCTGTAATTTTCTCTGCCGGAATAATAATTGCGTCCAGTAACCGAGCGTTGTCCGGTATGTTGTCCGGATATAAAAAATACCCCGAAAACTTTTGTTCGGATATGGATTTGCCGTGAGAAGCCAACTCTGTTGTCGGCTTTCTGTATGCATGATTTTTAATGGTTCGCATTTCTTCAATGGAACCCAGACATTCTCTTCTTGCGGCATTTAACACGGAGTTCGAAACAAAAAAATCACCACTAAGGGAAATATTTGATTTACCTTCGTAATAAATCGTATCTCCGTATTTTGTCAATGAAGATATGATATCATCTGCTGTTAAAATTTTTGTCTTTGGTTTTTCAAGTTTTATTTCCGTGCATGCCGAAAGACAGTCTTCTGTCGTATAAGTAATATTCAG
Source organism: Eubacteriales bacterium (assembly GCA_045629205.1). GTDB lineage: Bacteria > Bacillota > Clostridia > Oscillospirales > UBA644 > JAZQLP01. The sequence continues at coordinate 6,045 of JAZQQT010000012.1, read as the reverse complement.
AATGGTATTATCATTGGTGTCCTGCGATGTATATCCTGATAAATCTATTCGGTAACGTTTGTATTTATTTGCCGGTACGGTTATGATATTTCTGCCGGGTGTTGCCGTTTTTGTTCCGAACATATCTTGTCCGTGTTTGTCGGAAAAGTAGCCGTCTGTAAAACCGCCTCTTGAAAAAACATCTTCCATTTCGGTAATATCGTCTTGAATAATGTTTTTCCCTTGTAAGGCATCTGCGTATTTTTTTGTTATAGTGTAAACATATTCGGGACTTTTCATTCGACCTTCGATTTTTAAAGAATCGATGCCGATTTCTTTTATTTCTTTTAATTTTTCTATCAGACACAAATCTTTTAAACTCAGTCTGAAACCTTTGTCGTATGGTAAACGGCAGGGTTGAGCGCACTTTCCTCTGTTTCCGCTTCTGTTTCCGATTATGCTGCTCATATAGCACTGTCCGCTGTATGACATGCACAACGCGCCGTGAACGAATATTTCGAGTTCAAATCCTTTCGGTGTTCCTTGTTTGATTATTCTGATGTCTTCCGCCGAAAGTTCTCTTGACAATACTGCTCGTTTAAAACCCATTTCCGCGAGTTGAAGAACGCCGTCAAGAGAATGAACCGTCATTTGTGTCGATGCGTGGAGCGGTGTGTCGGTTGCTTTAAGTAATAATCCGGCAAAACCTATATCCTGAACAATGAATGCGTCGATCCCCGCAGAAACAAAAAATTCCGCCAAAGATAATGCTTCTGGCATTTCTCTGTCGGAAAGTAAAGTATTCATTGTTGCGTGGCAATGCACACCTTGTCTGTGACAATAATCAATTGCGGCAAGGATTTCTTCCTTGCCGAAGTTATTTGCGTTTATTCTTGCATTGAAATTATTAGCACCGAAATATACGGCATCCGCTCCTGCTGCGACTGCCGCCTTCAGTGCTTCCGGTGTTCCTGCCGGAGAAAGCAATTCAATCATCTGATTTTAGAAATTTCTGTTTTTCATCGCGAGAAGTTCGCTTTTATATTTATCGGCGAGTTTTTTTGCTTCGTCTCTTTCAATGGCGATTTTTGCGGATTCGTCCATATACTCTTTTAACTGAAGTCTTAAATTATCTGTATCTTCTCTCAGTTTGTTGACTTCGTCGCAGAAATCCATGGCTGCAAGAAGCGCTGCCTTATTCGTGGATGCGGAAAGATCTGCATTGATGATTTCTTTGATTTTGGCATTAACTTCTGCAGCAACGCTTTCGGTGTATTCCTGTGTTTCGGTTGATGAAATTTTAATTTCCATATTGCCGAGTTTTACAGTATAAATATTTTCCATAATTCCGTCCCTTACATTTTATTTAATATTAGTTGACTTATTAATAATAATGTGATATAGTAGTAAATACTATACTTCTAATATTATATCTCATTGCTTTCTATCGTTCAACACTGCACAACATAGAAATTATTATAAAAAAAATATGATTTTTTAGTATATTTACACAAATTATCTTTTGCTTTGTAATGAAAGGAAAATTATCTCGTAATGGCATCATCTAAACAAAACAATAAAAACGTTAAAACAAAGACAGCGCAAAAAAAACAAACGGTGCAGCCTTCGGTGAAGGAAGAACAAAAAAAACCGGTTAATACAAAAGTCAGAAACTTCTTCATTTCGGTTTGTCTTATTCTATTCGGCATGTTTTATGTTTTGTTTCTTTGCACCAATCTGTTCGGCGTGGTCGGCGAGGTGTTTCAGAAAGTTACGCTCGGTTTATTCGGTATAATCGGATATCTGATTCCGTTTGTTTTTATTTACGCCGGTATACAGCTGAAAGCCAATGAAACACTTTTGAAGCATCGGATTATTATAACCGTTGTTTTTCTTGTTTTGTTGGCTGCTCTTTACAACGTTATTGTTTTCCGTGCGCAAATAGACGAAGACATTACTTTCAATCGTAAGTTTACCGATTTAATCCAGCAGCTCTTTTCCGATGGTATCAATATTAAATCCGGAGGTGTTATCGGCGGGCTTGTTTCCGAACCTCTGATATTACTGTGTGCCAATACCGGTGCCGGTATTATACTCGGCGTTATAATAATCCTGATGTCTTTTTTTGTTTTCAGAACAGCGATTGCCCGTATGGCCGAGAAAATACCCGAAGTCAATCTTCCTGTCAGAAGCAAGGACGAAAAAGCATTGCAGAAGGAGGTTACCGAACTGCGGAAAGAAGTTGCCGTTCTCCGCCGTGATGAAAACAAAAAGAAGAAAGAAGAGCAGAAAAAACGTCCTCAGACTGAATCTGATGTTGATGATATTATTGCAGATATAGAAAAACCGTATACCGTTATTCCTCAAAATCCCCCCAAAACCGATGAACATCGTGTCGTTGAGTTAATCGCTCCGGATTCCGACCCCGATTCCGATCTCGTTGTTCCTCCTGCGGAGTCAACTGACAATACTTCTTCTGCAAATAAAGCATCCCTTTCCGAACATAACCCTCTTGAAGAATCAATTACAGACGATTCTGTCAGAGATATGATTTTTCGCAAGGTCAGTGAAGCGGAAGCTAAAGAACATTCGGAAGAATGCGGTGAACCTCCCGAGCAATCCGATGCTGAGTCCGGCGAACAGATTGATGGTGAAACCGGATTCGAAAAAGAGTATGTCGCTCCTCCGATTGCTCTTCTTAAGTATAATCCGCAGTTAAATCTCGGACTTGAAGAAAATCTTCATGAAACCGCCGAGAATCTTATAGAGGCTCTTAAAACTTTCAATGTCGAAACAAAGCTTCTCAATATTACAAAAGGTCCCACCGTCACCAGATTTGAACTTCAGCCTCAGGCCGGTGTCAAAGTCAGCAAAGTTACCAATCTGTCGGACGATATTGCCCTTCATCTTGCAGCAAAGGCAGTCCGATTGGAGGCTCCTATTCCGGGAAAAGCGGCAATAGGCGTCGAAATACCCAATAAGGTAAACAGTATAGTTTATCTTGAAGAAATTATCAGAAGCAATGAATTTAAAAATGCCGCAAGTGCGCTTTCGGTCGCGCTCGGCAAAGACATAGAAGGGAATATGATTATTGCCGATTTGTCGCGTATGCCGCATCTGCTTATCGCAGGCGCTACAGGTTCCGGTAAATCGGTATGTATCAATTCAATGCTGATCAGCTTGCTTTACAAATCTTCTCCCGAGGATGTTAAACTGATTCTTATTGACCCCAAAAAAGTCGAACTCAGTATATATGACAGTCTTCCTCACTTACTTATTCCGGTTGTTACCGATGCCAGAAAAGCATCCGGTGCATTAAGCTGGGCGGTCAGTGAAATGGAAAAGCGTTACGAACTTTTTAAAGAAAAAGGCGTCCGCGACTTTTCAAGATATAATCAGAATATTACAGACGGCGAATCAAAGTTGCCGTATATCGTAATTGTGATTGACGAAATGGCTGACCTTATGCTTGTCGCGAAAAACGAAGTTGAAGATTCGATTTCCCGTCTCGCCGCTATGGCTCGTGCCGCAGGTATGCATCTTGTTCTTGCAACGCAGCGTCCTTCGGTTAATGTCATTACAGGAACCATCAAAGGAAATGTTCCTTCCAGAATTGCGTTTGCAGTTGCGTCCGGAACAGATTCACGTATAATTCTTGATTCAACCGGAGCTGAAAAATTACTCGGAAAAGGCGATATGCTGTTTGATCCTATGGGAGCTCCGAAACCATTGAGAGTTCAGGGATGTTATGTCGAAGAAAGCGAAGTTGAATCCGTTGTAGAGTTTGTTAAGAATAATTACAGTGTTCAGTATGATGAGGATGTCATCAACAAGATCGAACAGGCTGCCAAGGTTCTTGCAAAAGGTAAAGACGGCGGAGATAAAGGTGGGGAAGACGATGATGAAGATGTTATGCTTCCTCAGGCAATTGAAGTCGTTATGAGAGAAGGCATGGCTTCTACTTCGACTCTTCAGCGAAAGCTCAAACTCGGATATGCCAGATCGGCAAGAATTATGGACCAAATGGAAGCTCGCGGTATTATTGGTCCCTATAACGGCAGCAAACCGAGAGAAGTCAAAATGACTCAGCAGCAATGGCTCGAAATGAAGAGCCGCAGAGAATTAGAATAATGCCGGATAGAAGATTGTTTATTCCCGTTTCGGTCGATGACCTGCGGGAACGCGGAATAGCCCAACCCGATTTCATCTATGTCACGGGGGACGCTTACGTCGACCATCCGTCATTCGGCGCGGCGATCATCACAAGGATCATCGAATCACTCGGTTGTTCCGTGGCTGTTATTGCACAACCGAAATGGAATAATACCGATGATATTACATCCCTCGGCAGACCGAAATATGCTTTTATGGTTTCGTCCGGAAATATCGATTCTATGGTAAATAATTACACGGTTGCAAAGAAACGCCGCGATGCGGACTTGTATTCTCCGGGAGGGCGTCTCGGTTGTCGTCCGGACAGAGCCGTAACCGTTTATTGCAAACTCATCAGAAAAGCTTACGGAGATATTCCGATAATTATAGGCGGACTTGAAGCCTCATTACGAAGATTTGCTCATTACGATTACTGGTCTGATTCTGTTATGCCGTCGATTTTATTTGACAGTTCCGCAGATATTTTATCCTACGGTATGGGTGAACATCAAACGACCGAAATCGTTGAATGTTTCAAATCCGGAGGCACGATCAAAGATTTATACAATATCCGTGGTATTTGTTATGCGTCAGATGTTGTTTCTGACGGCGCTCTTGACATTCCGTCTTTCAGAAGCGTTTGTGAGAGCAAGGAAAAGTATGCCGAATGTGTCAGAATTCAGTTTGATGAGCAGGATCCTATCCGAGGCAGGATACTTGCGCAAAAACACGGCAATGTCTACCTGATACAAAATCCTCCGTCTCCGGCTTTGGAGCGTGACGAACTGGATAAGGTATATGCGCTTCCTTTCACACGAGCTTATCATCCTATGTATGAGAAAATGGGCGGTATTCCGGCCATAAAGGAAGTTGAAAATTCAATTATTCATAATCGCGGATGTTTCGGCGGATGTAATTTCTGTGCCATAGCAATGCATCAGGGTAGAAGAGTTACTTCGCGAAGTAAGGAATCTGTAATTAAAGAAGCAAAACTTATTACCGAGAGTCCGAATTTTAAGGGATATATTAACGATGTCGGCGGACCGACAGCTAATTTCCGCAACACTTCATGTGGAAATAAGAGTATGTGTAAAGGCAATAAACATTGTCTTGCGCCGGAGGCTTGTCCAAATCTCCGTGTTTCGCACAGTGAATATGCCGAATTGTTGCGAGAACTTAGAGAATTGCCCAATGTTAAAAAGGTTTTTATTCGCTCCGGTATAAGGTTTGATTATTTAATGCTTGATAAAAACGGAGAATTTTTTGAGGAACTTGTCAGATATCATATCAGCGGACAACTGAAAGTTGCGCCGGAGCATTGTTCGGACAGGGTTCTTTCATATATGGGAAAGCCCCCTTTCAGAATGTATGAAAAATTTTATGATAAGTTTTATGCCCTTAACAAAAAATATGGGCTAAAACAGTTCCTTGTTCCGTATTTAATGTCTTCTCATCCGGGATGTACGTTGGACGACAGTATCCGTCTTGCACTTTATTTGAAAAAAATTAATTATCATCCCGAGCAGGTCCAGGATTTCTATCCCACTCCGGGAACAGTGTCGACCGCAATGTATTATACAGAACTCGATCCGTTTACAATGAAAGCCGTCTATGTCCCCAAGTCTCCGAAAGAAAAGGCTATGCAGCGCGCGCTGATGCAATACCACCTGCCGCAGAACCGTTCTTTGTGTGAGGAAGCGCTCAGAACGGCGGGGCGCGCGGATTTGATAAACATTTTGATGCCCCGTAAAGCTGTCGGGGCAGCAAAATATCGTAGTGCGCCCAGCGGGCGCATGTTTCAAGGGGTGAAAGTCCCCAATCCGCCCGACAGCGGGAAGGATATAGCCAAGAGCAAGGGTGTCCCGGGTAATCGGGAATCTGAAGGAAGCTGGAGGCAAATCACTGGCCTGACGA
>JAZQQT010000011.1:0-4373 GCA_045629205.1 Eubacteriales bacterium | reverse complement strand
AAGGATGTGTATCTTGCTTTGATTTCCCTTGCGGTGCCCGCAATTCTTGCCGAGAGCGATATGTCGTCGCCCGTAACGTATGAATTCGACATCGAAAGATTGATGAAGAAGGGAAGAGTGCAGATAATGTCGCTCGTCGCCGTTCCGGCAAGGACCGCTTCGGGTTTTTCCGCTTCGGTTCCGCTGTATGCAACGCAGGAGATACGCCATTCGGTAATATTGTCGGGCACGGTAAATGTCAGCATCGCTTTTCCGTCGGTTCCGAGAATGATGCTTTCAAAGACGGGATTGTCGGCAAAAATCTCACGGATCCGCGTTTCGCTTCCCGAAGAAACATCCCCGGGGGCGTCGGTGGCATCTGCCTCATCCATTACCTCTGTTTTTTTACCGTTTGCGTAGAAGCCTTCCAATCTCACATATCCGTAACTGCTCCAGAACCACAGATCTTCGTAGTATTCCCTCGTTTTCAGTCCGGTTTTTATCTTGAGGTAAATAAAAGGATTCAAAACGGAGTTCGTGTTGGTGTATGAACGGAGGCTGTTAAACCATTCTCCCAATGAATTAAGCTTCTGCTCCTCCAATGCAAAGCAGGCTTCGTCCACAACCCCTGCCGAGAGTATACCCGAAACGGGGTTTCCGTTTCTGTCGGTTACTGTCAGTGTTACATTTGCCGTTTCGCCGGGTTTGTATTTTTCTTTGTCGGTATCGATTTTTATATTGAGCTTGCTGTCTTCCGTGTTATATTTCGGAACAGACATATTAAGAACTTTATAACTGTCTCCGCAGAAAACCACGGCTTTTCCGTTTGCTCCGAACATATATTCTTCTGTGCATGTCAGATCGAATTCGGATGAAACGGTGCGGCATTCCGTATGTTTTCCCGTTTTGTTTGAATAAACAGACATAAGGACGGGAACGTCATTGCCGAGCAGCTCGTCGCCGTTGTAAACGGCATATCCGAATGTGTCGCCTACGGAAAATGTTTTGTCGCTGTCGGGACCTTTTAGCGTAAGTCCGTCGCTGTAGTCGCCTTCGTAATGCATGTATTCCGTTGCGCAGACGCTGTAGTCTATCGCTCCGTTTTCGTCGTCAAAATACTGAATCTTATAGCTATACCAGTATCCGTCTTCGGTATCCGAGATGTAATCGAGACGGACGCCGTCGGGCGTAATGTTTATTTTTTCATAGCTTATCTCTTCGTCGACCGTATAGTAATTATAGGTCGTTACTATTTTCTTTGTTATCGGGTCGTAATAGCTTCCTTTCGGCGTTTTTTCGGAATGGTATTTTACAAGAGTAACCGCTGCTTTTCCGGAAACTGCCTCGCCGATACAGTTTTGCGGGAAAACATTGTATGACAGATCCGCTTCGTTTTTTATGACCGATGGATTGTATTTGTTGAGCGTAAGCCTTATCCCGTCATCCTCGCGGGTTATCGCGAATGCGTTTTTCGACTGGAAATATACTGCGCTTGCCGATACGCTGAGGTTCGATGATTCCATGCCGATGAGATCTGCTCTTAAATAAATGGTGGTCGGATTTGTGGAATATATTCTGTCAACGGCTCCGGTTTTGATGTGTAGCGTTATTTCACCGTTCATATCCGTTGTTGAGTTTCCGCCGACATAAAATTCGTTTCCGTAAATACGGAATTTGATGCCTGCCGCGGGTGTGCCGTCATAGAAAGAGGCTTTGAGAGTTGCCTTTGCCGTTTCGCCGAATTCGTAATACAGCTTGTCAAATTCGAGTGTGGCTTTGTAAACGGGCTTTTCCGCTTTCGTTACTCTCACGTAATCCGAGAACAGTGTGTTGCCGTTTTCATCGGTGAAACTCATCGATAAATAACCGCTGTTGAAGCCTTCGAGCGTGCAGCTGCCCTTAAAACCGCCGTTTTCGTCCACGTCGATTCTCTGTCTTGCAAGCGAGCAGCTGGTTTCGAGATATATTCTGTCGGGGAGTATTGCCCCGTTGATCGGCATGATGATCCCCGAAAAGTTTATCACATCGTCGGCGAAATACATTTCTCTGTCGGTGTAGTTCTGGCAGATATATTGCGGCTGTGAGTAATCCGGGGAGTAAGTGCTTGAAATAAGCCTGCCTCCGATATCGAAAAGAATGATGTCTGCGGAGCCTGTTCCGATGTTTGCGATTCCGCTTGCGTCGGTGGAGACTTTTGTTTCGGCAAATGTCATTTCGTCGGCTTTTCCGTCAAATATCTCGCTCATTTCCGCCGAATAGATATTTATCTCTGTTCCCGAAACGGATTTCAGATCGGTCGTGTTGACCCAGACCGTCAGATTTCCGCCCGACGTTTCGTGGAATTCTCTGTAGTCTGTTACCTGAATGAACGCCTGAACGGTGCTCGAACAGGCGGTGATTCCCACCGTTGCGTTAAATGTTACCTCGGCGAGATAAAAACCCGCATCCATTCCGGGGAAGGTGATGCTCTTGAATCCGTATTCGTTATCCTTTACGGCTGTCTTGCCGCTGCTTATTTTTGTCAGACCGTCGGTTGCAAAAGGCACGGGGATACCGCGGATGATTTTATTGATGCCCTGCTCCATTGCCTCAATGGCTTTCCTTGAGTCGGCATATTTATAGACCGTAACATCGGCGTCTTTGAACAAAACGTCCGATTTCATTATCGTGTTGACAATGCTGTATCCGTGATATGAAATTGCGACGTTAAGGTCTTCTCCGGGCGAAACGATGGGCATACTGTTCGAAAACCTTGCGTAAAACGATACCGTATCGGTAAGACTTGCTTTTTCCTCAGTAGTGAAAATTGCCGAACCGCCGTTTTCGAGGACGGCGCCGTTTGCGGACTTGAGTCCCTGTTTTACGGTAACGGTGTATATGGTGCTTTCGTCAAGCGATTTTTTCGGAATAAAAACGATGGTTTTTCCGTTGGGGTAGATCTCAAAAGTCCCCTCTGCTGCCGGTATAACCGATATGTATTCATTAAAATCGTTATCTTTTGCGACAGCTTCGCTGAATGAGATTTCGATACCCGTATCAATTGGAACGCCGATCCTTTGATTTGCCGGATAAAAAGACGTGATTTTAAAAATCGATTCTGTCTGGAAGGCAAAACTGTTGTAGGGGTTTGCCGGGTCGCCTACGGTTATTTTATATACCGTTCCGCTGTCGAGAGCCTTTGCCGGCGTTACGTTATATCCGTTTGCCGTTTTTGTAAACGACATGGGGACGAATGGGGTAATTGTTACGGCGCCTGTCACTTCGCTCTCGCTTACGTCACCCGACGTGAGGAGTGTAAAGCCGGTGGAACACTTTACGTTGTTGCCGTTTGTTTCCGTCGCTTTTATCACAACGTCCTTCAGCCCTTCGGGAATGTCTGCGTTGTTATAAGAAGGCTTATAGGTTTCGTCAGTGAGTGTAAATCCCGATTCTTCCTGTGTTATTACCTGCTTTTTTTCGGTGCTGCATGCCGATAATATCGGGAGCAGTAATGCTGCGCAGAGTAAAATCGCGGTCAGTGATAAAAATCTTTTTTTCATATAAACTGCCTTTCTCGGTTATATATGACCGTAGCCCCTTTTTTATACATTATAATATGTGTTGCGTTTTTTGTCAATTGAACGGGGCTCTGTATATATAGACGTAAAATAATCGGAAAAGTAACACTGTTTCACAAAAAATTCATGAATTTTCTCAAGAAAAATATGAGTTCAAAAAAATTTCATAAACTTTCCGTATCACTTTGCCGTTTTTTTACGTCTATAAGGGTGAAGAGTGTTCAAGGCGATTTGAACCTCTATCTTAAAAAACGAAAGGGAAAAAACATGAGAAAAAATTGTTTTCTCTCGTCATGGCGTGCAGCATTGTATTTTCATTATTTGCCGTATGTGTTGTCGGCACTTCGGCAGATGATGCAAGTCCTCCCGGCAATGATACATCGGCAGCAGACCGTGAGCCGGATATGAGATATCAGCAGACGTGTTATATCATACCCGACAGTGTCAATGGTGCGGTAGGGCAATCTGAGTATAACGATACTATTTTTTTGTTAAACGATTAGAAATTAAAAATCTGAAGGGAAATTATATGAAGAAAATTTTAACAAGTGCATTGGTTATTGTTTTTATACTTATTTTTTGCATTATTTTATATGCTAATAAAGAATCAAATAAAATAAATCCGCAAATTGCAGAAATAATAAAATCACAGCTTACAAGCGAAGATAAGGAAAAATTGTCTGATTTGGATGATACTTTGAAGAAAGAATCAGACGGAACTTTTTCAGATGAAGTTATTTTGAAAATTCACCCGTATTTTGCGTGGGAGTTTGCGGCAGAGCAAACAATTAAAATGATTGAAAAGACAGAAGAATTTACAGATACATTTAATTCAAC
>JAZQQT010000010.1:0-2759 GCA_045629205.1 Eubacteriales bacterium | reverse complement strand
TCCATCTTGTAAATATGGTCGCCGGAGAGAATCAGAACATAATCCGGATCATAGCGCTCTATAAAGTTAAAGTTCTGGTAGATGGCGTTGGCTGTGCCTGAATACCAATCGGCGGCATTCTGTCGTTGATAAGGCGGAAGAACCATCACACCTCCGCGATTACGGTCAAGATCCCACGGCTGACCGTTTCCTATATATTCGTTCAGAACGAGAGGCTGATACTGTGTCAAAACTCCTACGGTATCCAGGCCCGAATTGACACAGTTCGAGAGCGGAAAATCAATAATACGGTATTTTCCTCCGAAAGGAACGGCGGGCTTTGCTGTTTTTTCTGTTAACGTGTATAATCTGCTGCCTTGCCCACCTGCAAGCAGCATAACCACACACTCTTTTTTCTGGTACATGCTGAGACCCTCCTTGATTGTATGAACAGAATGTTTTATTTAATATTATATTTGCTGCTGTTTTTCGGATCGTTTGCGGTTTGTTTGTGTTTGATCGGCGCAATAATGATACATGAAAGCCCCGGTAATGTGACAGTGAGTCTGTTTGTAAGTCTGCGTCCTTCTTTTTCACCGCCGTCAAAAGGTTCTGCACGCAATCTGCCTTTGTTGCGGCGATTACTTCCTCCGAATGACTCATCGTCTGAGGAGAAAATCTCCGAGTATTCGGTAGGAAGATCTGAAGAAAGGTATAGCGGATAGTCTTCTCTCGTTACCGGTGAAAAGTTGACTGCAATCAAAAGCGGACGGCCGCTTCTGTCAAAACGTATGTAAGCAATAGTGTTTGTGTCTCGTTGATCGGCTTCAAGCCATCGATAGCCGTTCCATGAAAAATCATCTTCCCATAATTCTCTACGTAAAAGATAAAGACGGTTCAGTGCTGCTGCAAAAGATTGCATCTGACGGTGACGGTCATAATCAAGCATAAACCATTCCAGTTGATTTTCGTAGTCCCATTCTCTGAACGGGGCGTATTCTGTTCCCATAAAAGTCATCTTTTTACCGGGTTGCGTCATCATATATCCGAGAAATGCGCGCATTCCGGCAAATTTTTCTTCATAGTCCCCGAACATTTTATCAAGAAGCGATTTCTTTCCGTGAACTACTTCGTCGTGCGATACCGGGAGGATATAGTTCTCCGAAAATGCATATGAAAGGGGAAATGTAAGGGCATTATGTTTGTAAGTTCTGTAAATCGGATCGGTTGCGACATAATCGAAAATATCGTTTGCCCAACCCATATTCCATTTGAATGTAAAGCCGAGTCCGCCTTCATAAACAGGCTTTGTTATCATCGGCCATGAGGTAGATTCTTCTGCTATCATCAGCACGTCGGGAAATTCGGCATATATCAATTTGTTCAGCTTTTTGAAAAATGCAACCGCTTCTGGATTATGGTTCGTTCCGTCCGGGGCAGGAATCCATTCGCCGGGTTTTTTGTCAAAATCCAGATAAAGCATTGCAGCAACAGCGTCAACTCTGAGCCCGTCGATATGATATTCCCTCAGCCAGAAGAGAGCGTTTGAAATCAGAAATGATTGAACCTCGTTTCGTCCTACATCAAAACAGCGTGTGCCCCAACCTTGATGTTCCATACGGTCCCATCCCTGATTTTCATAGCAGGGTTGACCGTCAAATTCATAAAGACCGTGTTCGTCCTTCGGAAAATGCGCGGGAACCCAGTCGAGGATTACTCCTATCCCTGCCGTATGCAAGGTATTAATAAAATATTTGAAATCTTCGGGTGTTCCGAATCTTGATGTGGGCGCATAATAGGAAACGATTTGATAACCCCATGAACCGTCAAACGGGTGCTCCATTACGGGCATCAACTCTACGTGTGTAAACCCCATTTTTTTCAGATAGGGAACAAGTCTGTCGGCTATTTCACGGTAATTCAGATATGCTGTCGGATCGTCACGGGTCGAACGTCCGTTACGAGTAATAAATGATCCGAGATGCATTTCATAAATATTCATCGGAGCCGGATAAAATAAACCATCTTTGGAAAAGGCGTTTTTTCTGTGCCGTTTCCAGCCGCTGTCTGTCCACTGATACTTCGGAGCCGTATGAAGGATCGACGCTGTCTTTTTTAGTGTTTCAGAATATGTTCCGTATGGATCTGCTTTCAGATGAATTCCGTTTTTTCCCTTGATACGGTATTTGTATCGGCTGCCTTCAAGCTGACGATCGGTAAGAAGCACATATTCCCATATGCCGTTTTCGGTGATTTTTTGCATGGGAAGACCGTTTTCCCAGTTGCAGAAATCTCCGACAACGCTGACCGATTCGGCATTTGGCGCCCAAACGCGAAAAATCCACCCTGATTCCTCTGAGGAGCGGGAAAAGTAATGTGCTCCCATATACTCGTATGAGTGGGTGTTTGTTCCCTGATGAAAATAATACGGTGCCATTTCGTTTTTGATTTGCTTTTTCTTCATCAAGACGTTTTCTCCTTCATCCTCTTTTATTATTTAAAGTATTATATCATACAGTAAATTGGATTTCAATAGTTTTTTTACAAATAAATTACAAAAAAAATGAATATTGGTCAAAAATGAAAAGTGAATTTATAACAGAAAACAGCTCCGTTTTCGTATTTCGGAGCTGTTTCTCTGTAGTGCGCCCAGCGGGCGCATGTTTCAAGGGGTGAAAGTCCCCAATCCGCCCGACAGCGGGAAGGATATAGCCAAGAGCAAGGGTGTCCCGGGTAATCGGGAATCTGAAGGAAGCTGGAGGCAAATCACTGGCCTGACG
>JAZQQT010000009.1:0-18652 GCA_045629205.1 Eubacteriales bacterium | reverse complement strand
AAAGAAAAGCGACCGAAAAACGGTCGCTTGATTACTGTTTTATTATTATTTGAACGGGTTTTCGGAAGCTCTGACGCCGACGGTTGATAAATCGGGCTCTTCGAATCCGATAAGATCGCGGAAGACGCGGGAATCTTTTTTTAAAGTGTAATCTCCGTTTGCGTAATCGGTGAAGCCGGGGTCATCGTTGATATAGCATACGTTATCAAGGACGGCATCCATAGCAAAACTGTGGTCGTCTCCGCGAACGGAATTATACTTATAATATTCGTTGACTGATGTATCGGGGAAGGGTTTGAATGACGATGAAGGATCTATATATCTCACGTTATTGCGTATAACGGAATATGCCGGGGCCAAAGGAAGATCGTAAGAAGATTTATTATGTGACTGATCATTGAGTTCTACAAAAAGGAGAGTTCTCGGTGAAGTGTATTTCCATATTCCGTTGAGATAGTCGTAAAGGCGAATATCTCCGGTCATCCACTCGCAGTCGTAATAATCTTTCTGATCATTTAAACCGTATGTGAAAATATTGGTAGTTTCTCCGACGTTTATGCAGATATTGTTTTCGCAGAGTGTATGACCCGCTGCGCCCATAACCGCAGTCCCTACAATATCGACGAACAGATTCCCGTATACCTGAGAGAATCTGCCATACCAATCAAAGTATATTCCGTTTGCATTTCCGAGTCGGGTAATACCGAAAGCCGGGCTGACACGATCGTATATCTGATGAACGTAATTGTATCGGAAAATGTTCCCGGACCATGAAAATCTTCCCCACGTATACAGCGCGCCCGAATCGGATGTTTCTTTACAACAGTCGTGTACATCGTTATATTCAACTAAACATTCCCCAGAGTGGAGGGCAATGGCAAGATGAGGACTGTTATATAACTCGTTGTGACAAACACATGCTCCGTAGCCGTAAATATCAATTCCGGCATTGAAGGTTGTATATAACTGCGACCAGTCGTGTATAATGTTGTCGGATATAAGTGTGTTTCCGATTGTCTGAGAGGCAATATCTCCTGTATGGACAATAATGGCGCTTGTTGACAAATCGTGTAGAAGACATCCTTTTACCGTATTGGAGTCTCCTGTCAAATCGATTGCTGTATCACCTGCGCAGCATGAAATTCCGCAATTTTCGACAGTAATATGATTGCCGACGATTTTAAAAAAAGACTGCCGGAAATATTTTGCAGAAAAATTACTGAATGAAATATATGAACAGTCCGTAAGTGTGAAACAATTTTCATTAAGCTGTGAAAAAGCGATTTGCGACGTTTCGGGATTTTCTACCGGCCAATAGTAGATATGCCTTGTTTCGCTGTCCCAATAATATTCTCCGGGGGAGTCGAGTTCCTGCGGTATATTGAATAAAAAATAAAGACATTCGTTGTTTATGTTTGACCATGCCGACGGGAACAGAAGTGATGGATTTTCATCATCTGTTTGGATATGGTAGACAGTTATTGATTGCCAGTCTATGTAGGGCATACCGTAGAAAGAGATTTTTTTTGCATCTTTCCAAAGCTCCGCCTTATCTGTGGGAATCGGTATTCTGACATAGGTTCCGCCGTCTTTTCCTATAACCGTGTCCTGCGCATTGATTTCAGGATTGCAGTAAGTGTCGTTTGGCCATCTGGCTATCGTAAGTCTTCGGTTTTCCGAAAACAATTCCTGATGACCGCCGTTAGTTTCGTAAAGATCGTAGCATCCGGCGGCGGCAAGGTCTATCATAACGACGTTCTGTTTCGCTTCTTCTGTTTGCAAGAGTGATTTGAAAGCATCGTCGGCAGGTTGGAAATCCGCGGGATCAAGTGTAACGCCTCCGCTTAAAAGGACGTCCGCGCCGTCGGCTCCCGCGAAAACAATCGGGCTTTCTTCGGTTCCGCTGTCTTCCGCCGTCAATGTTATTCCCTCGGTAACATTATATGTTCCCGATGCGAATTCTATCTTTATTCCGCCTTCGGGAAGTCCGTTTTGTTTTCTGTAGGAACGCATTGCGTTGACCGCGCCGGTAAGAGAGGCAACGGGAGTGTCTTTTTCTCCGCTGTTTTCGTCGTTTCCGTCAGGTGAAACATAAATGATTTTACCGTAAACATGCTCTTCCTCATTCGGTTCGGCCGGTTTGTTCGCGCAGGCGGTAATGAGCGAAAAAATCAGAACGAGAATCATCATTATTGCCGGTGTTTTTTTCATAGTGTCCTCCGGATAGATATGATAAAAACATTATATACCTTTTTTGAACTTTTGTCAAAAAAAGCGACCGAATCAATCGGTCGCTTATAGAATGAATTATTATTTGAACGGGTTTTCGGAAGCTCTTGCTCCGACGGTTGATAAATCCGGTTCTTCAAAACCTATAAGGTCACGGAAAACTCTTGAATCTTTTCTTAAAGTATAGTCACCGTTTGCATAATCGGTAAAACCGGGGTCATCCCGATAACATACATTGTCCGAGATCGCGCAAAGGTCAAATGCCCACTGAACGCCTCTGACTGTGTGGAACATATACGGGTCTTCCTGTGATTCATCGTATGAGGGAAAATCAGAGGATTCGTCTATATATCTGACATTATTACGAATATGGAAATGAGAGGGTGAAAACGGTAAATCGTATGATGTATAATTTTCATCCTGATTGTTGACTTCGACAAAAAGAACCGTTTTTGCGGCGGTATATCTCCAAATTCGACCGAGATAATCGTAAAGGCGGATACTTGCCAGCCAGCCTGTGTCATATGCATCGGGAGCCTCTTCCGGTCCCCAGTAAACGATATTTATCGGTTCTCCTACGTTTACGCAGATATTGTCGTGAAGATCCATATAACCGGAAGCGCCGCACATTGCCGTTCCGGCAATATCAACGAACAAATTGCCGTAACAGGATGCATATCTTCCGAAGCAGTCGAAATATATTGCGTTGCCGAGACCGTCGCGCTTAATACCCATCGAAGTGTTAAGATAATCTCTTATGTTATGGATATAGTTATATCTGAGAACGTTATCGTAATATGTAAACTGTCCGACAGTATGAATCGCGCCCATATCGGACGATTCTTTGCAGCAATTATATATTTCATTGTATTCTATTACGGTTTCGCCGGCAAACAGTTGAATCGCAACGTTCGAAGTATCATGAAGAGTATTATGTGAAACCAGTAATCCGTATCCTTTGACGTCTACGGCCTGGAATTCCGTTGGAAATTCTTCTCCCCAGTGATGGATTATGTTGTCGCTGATAACGGAGTTTCCGAATGTTTGCGTTGCAACGTTACCCGACGTAAAAGAAATGCCTCCGGCAGCCAGATTACATAACAGACAGCCGGTAACGGTATTATTGTCGCCTGCAAGTCTGATCGCATAACGTCCGACAACATTTGAAATGCTGCATTTACTGATTGTGATAAAGTCTCCCGTTCCGTCTAAAAAACCTCTGCGGGCATATTTGACCGACAGATTTTCAAAATTAATGAATGAGCATTTGTCAAGATTTATAAAAGTATCTGACAATTGAGAAAATACAACTTCTGATGAATCAAAGTTTTCGGCAGGCCAATAATAAAGGATGTTTGTTTCGGTATCCCAGTAATATTCACCGGGAGCATCAAGTTCCTGCGGAATATTGTAAACGAAATAAAGGCACTTTTCTCCGAGCCCGCACCCGTAACCTCCGGATGGATATATGGGAAGAAGGATAGACGAATCGGTTTCGTCAATCTCAAGTGATTCATGTAAATACGCAAAAAAATCTGCTTCCGGGTAACCTAATAATCTGCAGCTCTTTGCTTTGCTCCAAAGAGCTGCCTGCTTCTCTGTTATATATATTTTACCGAAGAGGTTGCCGTTTTCATCTGTAATAATGTTATCGCCGTCAACTTTTTCGGGATGGTGATAGCTTCCTTTTCCGTTCGGCCAACGGGCAACATCCTGCCTTTCGCCGTTAATATAAAGTTCCTGTCTGAAAACTTCCGGAGAGCCGTAAGAGATATCGGCAAGATCGTAACATCCGGCTTTGGCGAGGTCGATCATAATGACGTTCTGTTTTGCTTCTTCGGTTTGCAAGAGTGATTTGAAAGCATCGTCGGCAGGTTTGAAATCCGTGGGATCAAGTGTTACGCCTCCGCTTAAAAGGACGTCCGCGCCGTCGGCTCCCGCGAAAACAATCGGGCTTGCTTCGGTTCCGCTGTCTTCGGCAGTTAATGTGATTCCTTCGGTAACATAATATGTTCCTTCGGCGAATTCGATTTTGATTCCGCCTTCGGGAAGTCCGTTTTCGGCTCTGTATGCGCGCAGTGCTTTTACCGCGCCGGAAAGAGAGGCAACGGGTGAGGATTTTTCACCGTTATTTTCGTCGTTTCCGTTTGGAGAAACGTATATGATTTTTCCGTATTTATGTTCTTCTTCGGCAGGGTTAAGAGGCTTTTCGCATGCCGAAAATAATGTTATTGTAACGGCAAAAATCAGCAATACAGACAAATATCTTTTCATATAAAACCTCTGATATTTTTTGTTAATGATACCATATTTCCGGAATGCGGTCAAGTCTTTTTGGAATCTGGTTGACATTTGTGATATATACTGTATAATTAAAAAAAATATTTAAGAGGATTGATTTATGATACCGAGAAATGAATATCCGAGACCGCAGCTTGTGAGAAAACAGTGGATGTGTCTTAACGGCGAATGGGATTTTTTTATTGATAACGGTAAAAAATATGCGGATGAAAATCCGTTTTCTGACGACCTGTTCACCGACAGGATCATTGTTCCGTTTTGTCCGGAAAGCCGTCTTTCGGGAATAGCCGATATTGATTTTATGGATGCGGTATGTTACCGTCGTTCGTTTATCCTTCCGAAGAGTTATATCGGAAAAAGACTTCTTCTTCATTTCGGAGCGGTCGACTATTACGCGAAGGTATTTGTAAACGGTATAAAAGTCGGAGAACATAAAGGAGGATATACCTCGTTTTGTTTTGATATTACCGCCGCTGTCAATGACGGTGAGAATGTAATCGTCGTATATGCCGAGGATGATGTTAAATCACCTCTGCAGTCGTCCGGAAAACAGTCGCCCGAATATGAATCGTTCGGGTGTTTTTATACAAGAACTACCGGAATATGGCAGACCGTATGGATAGAACCGGTCAATGAAGCCTATATCAAAAACTTCAATTATATCTGTGATATCGAAAATGTGCCTTTAGTTACGTTTACCGTTAAACTTGACGGAGAATGTATCGGAAAAACACTGAAAGCGAAAATTACATATCAAGGCAGAGCAGTGGGGGATGTCAGCAAAAAATGCACTTCAAACACTGTTGTTTTCACTGCGGCGCTGTTTGAAAAACATCTGTGGGAGGTCGGGAAAGGCAGACTTTACGACGTTGAGTTTTCACTTACCGAAGGACATAAAACAACAGATAAAGTATCTGCATATTTCGGTCTCAGAGAAGTCGGACTGACGCGTAAAGCTTTTACGCTTAACGGTAAAATTGTGTTCGGAAGATGGGTCCTCGATCAGGGATTTTATCCGGACGGAATATATACGGCTCCGACAGATGAAGATCTGAAAAAAGATATTCTGTATTCAATGCGGCTCGGTTTTAACGGCGCCCGACTTCATCAGAAAGTGTTTGAACCGCGCTTTTTATATTGGGCAGACAAACTCGGTTATCTCGTATGGGGAGAGTATCCGAATTGGGGGCTTAGTCTCGGCAGCGGTGACGCAACGTTGAGCATGCTTCCCGAATGGCTCGAATCCGTGGAACGTGATGCGTCTCATCCTTCGATAATCGGCTGGTGTCCGTTTAATGAAACGAATCCTCCGAAAGATGAAAATGTCCGTGCGGTATATCTGGCTACAAAGGCCGCCGATCCGGGAAGACCCGTTATCGATGCGAGCGGATGGCAGCATATCGAAACGGATATTTTCGATATTCATGACTACACTCAGGATACCGAAGCATTTGCCGAAAACTTCAATAATATGGATAATTTTCTTTTACAATACTGGGGCCCCGGCGCCGATCAGGTTTACGGCGGACAGCCTGTTTTTGTGAGTGAATACGGCGGAATACAGTGGAGCAACGGCGACGGGTGGGGATACGGTGAAGCACCCGAGAGCGAAGAGGAGTTTCTTGACCGTTACCGCAAACTGACCGAAACTCTTTTGTTCAATAAAGATATTCTCGGGTTCTGCTATACCCAGCTTTATGATATTGAACAGGAGCAGAACGGACTTATGACATACGACAGAAAATTCAAGTTCGATCCGGAGATTATCAGAAAAATAAACAGTCAGAAAGCAGAAATAGAAAAATAAAGATGGAAGAAAAAAATGATAAATAAAGAACTTGCCGAACAGGCGAAAAAAGAATATTCGCTTCCGGAAAATGTTATAAGACAGGGAGGTATCAACGGACGGCCGTTCTGGAATACACAGGCAACACAGTTTACTTATGCTCCCGCTTTTGATTTTTCGCCGGTGCCGACCTGCTCACGCTATCTTTTTGAGGCTGTAGGTACAGACGGAAAGACTGTCTCTTTCGAAGCAAAAAAACCGACCGAAAATCTTTGTTCCATATGGGATGACCTTCCGGCAGGGCAGGTGAATCTGACTGTTACGGCTCTCAATGACGACGGAAGCCGGTTTAACGTTACAGGAGCGAGGACCTTTCACAAATGCAGTCCATTTACGGGTAATTATCCGCCGAAAGCCCGCAGTTACCGAGAGGCTTCGGCAAAAGCTCTTGATTATGCCTTTGAATTGACGAGCACGCAGTATTGGATTGAAAATACCAGGCCGGACCCGGAATACTGGCTTTATCTTTATCCCACAAAGGTGATTTCCGAATTGATTCCGGCAATGCTTACATACGAAAAACTCCGTCCGGAACGTGCCGCAACTGCAAGAAAAATCGCGCTGAATGCGGCCGATTATCTTATTTCGATATCCGAGCCGAAAGGAGCGGCACTTGAAGGAATGCCCCCTACGTATTATTGGCACGGCAAAGGTGAAGTTGAGGATCTGGATATTCGCTATAGATATTATCAGAATATGCTTATATATCCGTGCCGGGCAGGAAAGGCTTATCTTGCACTTTTCGATGCAACCGGTGACAGGAAATATTACGATGCCGCAATCGCCGTTTCCGACTGGTACCGTGACCACGTTCAGCCGAACGGATCGTGGTATTTGATGGTTAACATAGCGGACGGAACGCCTGCCGCAAATGCTTTTTGTCTGACGTTTGACATAGAAGACTTTTTGCGTGAGGTATATAAGAGGACCGGCGAGAAAAAGCTGCTTGAAATCGCCGAAAACTGCGATAAATATATACGTGAGGTCTGCCTGAAATCATTTAACTGGGAGGGGCAGTTCGAAGATGCTCCCGTATCGGCGCAATATTCAAATCTTTCACATGCCGGAGCAAGAAAATACCTGCGAAGTGTTGTGAACTATTATGCCGACAATCCCGACAGAATTGCCGAGGCCGAAGAATGCATGAGATATATAGAAGACCAGTTCGTGTTATGGGATAAAAAGCCCGTAAGCAGGCATCAGTGGAACGAAACGGCACCGTGGCATGTGCCGGCCGGTCTCGAACAGTATGCGTGGTATGTCCCGATTGATGACAGCACGGCTGAAATAATGACATCGTTTGCCGAAATGTATAAGGCTACCGGCAAGGAACTGTATCTCGAAAAAGCAAAGGCGCTCGGCGATTCGATAACAAACATGCAAAATCCGCGCAACGGACTTATCCCTACTCACTGGCTGCATCCCGAAACCGATATCGAAGACGGCGGTAGCTTCTGGCTTAACTGCATACTTGAAACGGCAAATCTTCTCGACAGACTTGCCGATATTGCGGAATAAATTAAGAAGAGAGGAAAAATCATGAAAGCATATTGCGGAACAGACTGCGAAAAATGTCAGTTTAAAGACAGTTGCAAAGGCTGTGAAAACACCTGCGGAAGACCTTTCGGAGGACGATGCATCGCCGCCGAAATCATTACGATTGGAGGAATGGGCAAATACGTAGAATTTACTAAAAATCTTCTTTGCGAAATCAACGGACTTTTAACTTCTCTCGACCTTCCGTGTGCATCTGCTTTATACGAGCTGAAAGGGGATTACGTTAATCTTGTTTACACTTTGCCGAGCGGAGAAAAAGTCAAATTTCTCAATGATAACGATATTTATCTCGGAACGCAGATTGAAGTCGACGGAATGGAAAGATGCATAGGCGTTGTTGCGGGATTCGGGTTTGTTCTGATTTGCAGCTACGGCGAAAACGGCAGCGATCCCGAACTTATCTGTTATAAAAGACGTTGATTTTTTTAAATTATCTGTTGACTCTCCCCTTGGAGTATATGATAGACTGTTGTCATAACGGAAAGGAGATTGTATTATGCTTAAAATAGGTGAGTTTTCCAACCTGTCCCGAACCACGGTGAAAGCGCTCCGTTTTTATGAGAGTGAGGGTCTTTTATTACCCGCTTCGGTTGATGAATGGACGGGATACCGTTTTTATGAAACGAGTCAGCTTGAGACGGCTGCCAAAATAAAGTCGTTCCGTCAGCTCGGGTTTTCCGTTGAAGAAATAAAAAAAGTCTTATCCGAAGAAGACGTTAAAAAAATTCTTCTCGCAAAAGCGGATGAACTCAGAAAGTTACAGCATGATACTGCAGTCAGACTCTCCGTTATAAAATATATTCTGGAGGAGAAAGAAATGAAGTATCAGGTAACGCTTAAAGAAATTCCCGAAATGACGGTTTATTCGTCGGAAACGGTATTGAAAAAATATTCGGACAGTATGGAATGGATTCTTTCGGTAGGAGCAGAATGTCTCGCTCTTAATCCGAATATGAAATGCGTGAATCCGCCGTATGAATTCTGCGAGTATCTTGACGGTGAATATAAAGAAACTGATATCCGTGTCCGCCACAACGAGGCGGTTATGTCTTTCGGTAAAGAGAACGAACGCATAAAATTCAGAACACTTCCTGCCGCAAAAGTTCTCAGCATATATCATAAAGGCGCGTATGACACTATCGGAGAGGCATATGCTTTTATTACAGAATATGCCGAAAAGAACGGCTATGAGGTTGCGGGACTCGCAAGAGAAAGCTATATCGACGGGGTCTGGAACAAAGAATCGGTTGATGACTGGCTTACTGAAATCCAACTTCCGATAAAATAATTGTTTTGATAACACAAACGGCTGAACGAGAATATCGTTCAGCCGTTTAAGCATAATATTTATCTTTTGAGATAGCTTTGTTTTCAGAGTGTTTCCTGAAATTCCCGTTCTTCGTCCGGCTGCTGTATTTCGATATTGGTGTTTTCGCCGATATCGAATTGAATGACGGACTGAGTGATATTGACGGAGCAGGAGATTTTTTTGTTCTTTTTTTCGGCCTCACGGGAGCATCCCGAAATCAGTTCCTGAATGATCTGCTTGTTCAGCCCACCTCCGCGCCAGTGAAAAATGAAATGCACCCTGTTTTTCCGCAGCGCCTGTGCGAATCGGTTCTCAACATCTTCGGTTTTTGTAAGGGATATTGAACGGTAATAAAAGCCTTTATCGTCATCACAGCGTGGCAACGGATAAACCGGCGGCTGATGGTCGGCAAAAATGCGGCGATCGTCAAGATTAAAATAATCATATCTTTTTTCACCTCGCCGGAGCGAATTGTCAAAGGTCGCGTCGAGATGATAACTCTTTCCGTTTAGGGTTACGATGTTCCACATATGACGGTATTTTATGCCTTTTTCGGGACAGGCTTCTCCGAGCGCCGCAATGCATTCGATACCGGATGCGTCGCAGAGTGCTTTGACTGTTTTTGCTATTCCCTCACATACGCCGACACCCTGCGTGAGCGGGCCGATTATTTCGTGAGAATATGATTTTTTCAGTTTGTCGTAACGGACATTTTCGAGGATGAAATCGTGTATCGCTTTTTCTTTTTCAATCGGAGAAAGGTTTTGCAGCGGCCGTGCAAGCCTCTCGATCCTGGCATCAACGGCTTTTCTGTGTTCTTTTATTTTTTGCTTGTCAAATAAGTATTCCGGTAATATTTCCGCCGTCGATGATTCGTGATATATCCTGTAGCGGAAGCTGACGACATAAAAAAGCAGGGGATTGTCAAGCTTAAGATGTATAAAAGCATCGGACAGCTGCTTTCTGTCGGTGAGCGGAACGCGGAAGGAATCGGCAAGAATATCAAAACTCCTGCTCATTATATCATAAACGTTTTTTTGAACCGTATTGAGCTTATTGTAGTAATAACCTTTCATAAAACCGTTCCGATCGGGAAGCTTTCAGAACAAAAACCGAATCCGATTACATATAATTATATTTTTTACGTTTTGCGATGATAAATATACCGGAGAGAATAAATGCGAGAACATCGGCGACTACAGTTGCCCACCATATTCCGTCGACTCCCCAGATCAACGGAAGAATGAGAACCATGGACATTTTGAATCCGAAAGTCCGGAGGAATGAGATAATTGCCGAAATCAAACCGTTGTTGAGGGCGGTAAAGAATGATGATGAAAAAATATTGAATCCGGCGGAAAGAAATACAAGAGAGAAAACACGGAAGGCATTTACGGTAATTTCAAGCAGCCCTTCGTCGTATCCGACGTAAATATATGAAAGCGGATAAGAGAGAAGCTCGGCGATAACGGTGAGCAGGACACCGCCTGCCAATGTGATTATCGTGCTTTTTTTGAGCAGATTTTTGAGCTCATGGTGATTTTCCGCCCCGTAGTTATATCCGATAATCGGCGCGGTTCCGATGGCATATCCGATAAAGATGGCGATGAATATGAATTCCACATACATAAGCGTGCCGTATGCGGCAACGCCGTCGTCACCTATATATTTTAGGAGCTGGAAATTATATACCATTCCCACAACGGATGAGGTGATGCTTGATACGACTTCCGAAGCGCCGTTTGCGGAAGCCTGAAGAATGGGTTTGATTTCGAGCTTTGTTTTTGTAAGCTGCAGAAGGGAATCATTCGGACGGAGAAAATAGATAAGAGGAAGGATTCCGCCTACCATCTGGCTGAGTCCTGTTGCCACTGCCGCGCCCTCAACACCCCAATCGAACAAGCCCACAAAAAGAGCGTCGAGAATTATGTTCGTGCATCCTGCCGCCAGGGTTACATAGAGACCGAGCCGAGGCTTTTCGGCGGTAATCATAAAGCTGTGGAACAGATTCTGGAACATAAACGTGACGTTAAATCCTATGACGATACGTCCGTATGAAACGCAGTATGGAAGCATTTCATCGTCGGCTCCGAGAAGAATCGCGATATCTTCCATGAATATTACACCGATGACCGAGATAACAACGCCGACGATAATCGATGTCCACGCCATCATGGTAAAATAACGGTTCGCGAGTTCCGGCTTTTTCTCACCGAGAGTTTTTGCAACAAGGGCACTGCCTCCGGTTCCGAACATAAATCCGATGCCGCCGAATATCATAATAAACGGCATTACGAGATTTATTGCCGCGAAAGGAGTTTTGCCCACGAAATTGGAAACGAAATAACCGTCTACAACACCGTATATTGATGTGAATACCATCATTATGATCGGTGAGAGACAAAATTTGAAAAGTTTTTTATAAGTAAAGTGGTCGGATAAACGTATTGCTTCTTTCATTATGCCTGCCTTGAATACCAGTTGTTGATAAATTCCGCAATCTGCGGAACGATGCTTTTGATTTCCATGCCTGTTGTGTTGACGCAGAGATTGTAGTTATGCATGTCGCCCCAATCACGGTCGGCAACAAAGTCGTGATTATATGCGCGGGCTTTGTCGATGCGCTTCATCTGCTTTTCGTATTCTCTGTCCGTCATATTCTCGTTTTCGGGTGCTCTTGCGCGGCAGCGTGCGATTTTCGCTTCGGTGTCGGCGTAAACAAAAAGCTTGAACGGGTTCATGTCGTCGAGGATAGCATCAGCGCTTCTGCCTACAATGATGCAGTCGCCTTTTGATGCGATGCGGCGGATGATTTTATGCTGTTTGCCGAGAAGCTCCGCCGTGTTTGTCATGTTATACGGCAGTGTGAGCGTTCTTGAGAATGTCAGCGGAAAACTGTGTGTTGCCGCCGAATTGTCGATGGTATGTTCAACGTAATTTTCGTCGAGATTTGTTTCTTCTGCGAGTGCCATAATGATTTCTTTATCATAATAAGCGATATTGAGAACGTCGGCGAGACGTTTTCCCACTTCTCTTCCGCCGCTTCCGAATTCTCTGCTGAGGGTGATTATTTTCATGGCGTTACCTCCGTTATCATATTCTTTATTCTGATATTATAACATATGCCGATTCAAATATCAATTAAAGACAAAAAGTATTTACAAAACAGAACTGATATGTTATATTAAAGTCATAATATAAAAATTAGGAAGGATAATGAATAATGCAGTATTCCATTCTTGATTTCGGCGCGGTCGCAGACGGAGAAACATTATGTACCGAAGCCATTAACAAAACCATTCGCTCGGTTGCCGAAGCAGGCGGCGGTTACGCGATCGTTCCCGCGGGTCGTTTTCTGACAGGCTCAATCCGTATTCTCAGCAACGTTCATCTTGTTCTTGAACCCGGAAGCGTGCTTCTCGGGACATTGGATACGAATCTGATTGAACCTCTTACGGAAAAAGAAGGCAGCAGACCTTTGATTTCGGCTGTCGGACAGCACGACGTCGGAATAATCGGAGCCGGAACGGTTGATTTGCAGCGCCGCGGCACACATCGTAAATACGGTATGCCGATGTGTGTGGAATTTTTTGAGTGCACCCGTGTTACCATGCGCGGAATAACACTGACGAATCCCGGGTTCTTTACATCATTTACAAGACGATGCACCGATGTAAACTATGACAGAATAAATATAGATACCATGGATTGCGACAACGGCGACGGTCTCGATTTTGAAGGCTGTTGGAACGTAACGATTTCAAACTGTATCCTTCGCTGCGGTGATGATGCGATAGGTCTGAAGACTTATTCCAAACAGTATCCATGTGAAAATTTTACGATTACCAACTGCGTTATACATTCCAACTGGGCTGCCATCCGTCTCGGCCCCGAATCCGGCGGGGATATGCGTAATATTACTGTTTCGAACTGCGTGTTCAACGACTGCAGCGACGGATTAAAAGTTCAGGTATGGAACGCAGGAACAGCATTTGAGGACCTGACTTTTTCAAATATCAACATGGTCAATGTAAAGCGTCCGTTCTTCTTTACCAACAGTGAGCACAGTATGACGGGGCGTGAAGAAGAAGCCGGTATCCCGACATCGGTTATCCGCCGTGTTCAGATAGACAACGTTAACGCAGGCACCATTCAGACTGAACACGACTGGTTTGAGGAAATGTGTGTATTTGTGGGCTGCCCCGGTCAGTGGATAGAGGATCTGACAATAGCAAATCTATATGTCCGTTCACGCGGATTCGGAAAACGGGAATGGGCGGAGAATATGGAAGTGCCGTCTTTTATCGAATATATTCCCCGTTATCCCGACGTTGTGTGGCACCATTGGACGTCTGCCTGCCTGTTTTTACGCTACGCGAAACGTGTTAAATTATATAACTGCGTATTTGCTCCGACAAATCCCGATGCCCGTCCTGCCGTAGAAGCCGAGGTCGTGGACGGCTTTAAAATGTCGCAGACCGAGCAGCGCAACTGCGGCGCGCTTTTACAGTATCACCGTGTTGATAATATGAGCCTGAGCAATTGTGACGGCGAGGTGAAAGCGCTTACTCCCGAGCTTGAAGCTCGTTGGGAAAAATATTATGCAGCTATGCTTAAATTGCAGGGTGAAACAATAAATACCGCGATTCTCAGCGATTATCTCCGTCGCGGGACCGTGATCGCGGAATTTCCGATGCCGGCATCGGAAGAAGAGCGCGGCGCATTGGCATTTTCCTACTCATACGAAGGCGGAAGAGTTTATCTTCGTGTGGATTCGTTCGAACGTTCCATCCGTATTTTTGTAAACGGCAAACTTGCGCACGACTGGTATCGTATGGAGGGCGCAAACAGCCATTCCAACTATTCCGCTGATATCACCGATGCTTTGGTAAAAGGTAACAACGATATAAAGGTCGAATGTTACGGCGATCAGTTTGCGAAAATAAACTGCGCGGCGGTCAAACTTATCGCTCCTCCGGATGAGCCGGCTCCGGCGAACCTCCGCAAATTCGATTGAAAAGGGGAATCTTGAGATGATTTCGGAAAAACAGTTATACGATGTTTTTAATCGTATAGGGCTTGAATACGATCCCGATGCAAAAAGAGATTATGACCTGTTGGCAAAGGTGCAGTATGCCTTTCAAAAAACGGTGCCTTACGAAAATCTTGATATAATCAGAGGAGTTCCTCTTTCGCTCGACCCCGATGATCTGTATAAAAAAATCGTTACGGATCGCCGCGGAGGATACTGCTTTGAGATAAACGGCTTTCTCGGCGACGTCTTCAGGGCGCTGGGCTATGAAGTAACCGAGTATTTCGCAAGATATCTGCGCGGCGAGACCGATATCCCGATGAGAAGACACCGTGTTTTGAAAGTTGGGGTTGACGGCAGTTTTTATCTTTGCGATGCCGGAATAGGTCAATCGGCTTTCCGTCTTCCGCTTCTTATTGAAGACGGTGCCGTTTCGGAGCAATACGGCGAAATTTACAAAACGGAAAAAGAGCCCTTTCTCGGATGGGTCGTCTCGGATTTTCATAAAGGCGAATGGAGGAAGTTTTATTCGTTCACTGAGGAGGAGCAGCTCAATGTCGACTTTGTCGCGGCAAGCTTCTGGTGTGAAAAATCGCCCGATTCTCCGTTTATCGGCGCAGAAATGTTCTCGATAAAGACAGATACGGGAAGAATCACCCTCGACGGCAACGTTTTCCATATCTTTGACGGCGATAATGTTACCGAAAAGATACTGACCGATGATGAAATGAAAAAGGCATATTCGGATTATTTCGGGCTTCCGTATTACGAAGGACTTGACCTGAGACGGGTATAAACGCAAAAGTATACTGTTTGAAATCCTGCCGAAAGGCTTGATTATAATTTAATTTTCAGGAGAGTGCTTTTTGATTAAGTACAACAAATCGGAGATTGCAGGCTGACCGGGAGGTTGGCATACAATCTGTCAGACCTCCCGCTGCAAAGCATTGAAGTCAACAATTTTCAGGAGGAAAAACAATGAATAAAAATGACATTAAAATACGTTTGGAAAAACGAGAGGATTACAGAGAGGTCGAATACCTTATAAGAGAGGCATTCTGGAACGTTTACCGTCCGGGCTGCAGCGAGCATTACGTGATTCACCTGCTCCGCGACGATCCGGCATTTGTAAACGAGCTGGACTTTGTTATGGAATATGACGGCAGGATCGTCGGACAGAATATGTTCATGAAAACCGTCATCGATTCCGATGACGGCAGAACCGTGCCTGTTCTTACTATGGGGCCGATTTGCATTACGCCCGGACTTAAACGCAGAGGATACGGCAAAAAACTGCTTGATTATTCGCTGCAAAAGGCAGCAGAGCAGGGATTCGGAGCAGTTCTGTTTGAGGGTAATATCGGATTTTACGGCAAAAGCGGATTTGATTATGCCTCGGAATTCGGTATCAGATATCACGATCTGCCCGATGGTGCGGATTCGTCCTTCTTTCTCTGTAAGGAACTGATCCCCGGATATCTTGACGGTATTACGGGAGTGTATCAGACACCTCGGGGATATTACGTTGATGATGCCGACGTGGAAAAGTTCGACAGGGATTTTCCCTCCAAGGAAAAACTCAGGCTTCCCGGGCAGCTGTGCCGATGATTTTTCAAACGTGATTGATTTTCGGTATGATATACGATAATCAATAAACAGAAAGCCCACCCGTAAAGGTGGGCTTTGCCGTTTATGTCGTGTTTTTTGTTCCCGATATATATTCGGAACATGTTTTTTTATTTTTTTCCGGAGTTGACAAAAAGCAATGAAAATGTATAATAATAAAGTATAAAACTAAATTATTATGGGAATTGAAAAATCAATATGGGCATTAAAGAATTAATTACTTTTTTAATACCGGCGATGCTTACTGTTTTGCTTACCGTGTTGTTATATTGTCTTGAGAAAAAAACACATTACGGCAAACTGCCTTGCGCCGTGCGACAAATAATTACCGGAATACTGTTCGGTATAATTACCTGTTCGGCAACGGAATTCGGGTTGCAGATTCCCGGTGCTGTTATTAATACGCGAGATGCCGCTCCTCTTTGCGCGGGACTTCTTTTCGGCGGACCGGCGGGCATTATCTCCGGCTTGACGGGAGGAATATACAGACTGTTCTGGGGAAATTCTCTTGCTAACACGTTTACCGCCGAATGGATTACAACGATGTTTTCTGTTGACGCGGCAGGAGGGTTCACCCGTATTGCGTGCACGGTCGGAACGGTTTGTTCCGGTATTTTCGGCGCGATCCTGAGAAAGACTCTTTTTGATAACAAGCGTCCGACATGGGGCTACGGTATCATTATTGCCCTGACGACAGAGGTCTTTCATTTGTTTCTCGTTTTTGTCTTCCGTCTTAATTATCTTGAAAAAGTTTATGCCGTTATAAAAGCATGCTCACTCCCGATGATAGCGTCGAATGTTATTACGGTTGCGGTTGCCGTGATTCTGGTAACTTTGCTGAGCAGCGGGGATTCCGAAAAAACCAAAAAAGAGCGTAATCTTGCCAGAAGCTTTCAGATGTTTCTTCTTTTTGCCGTGGTAATCGCTTTCCTTATCACCACATTCGCAATGTTCTTTATACAATATAAACTCGGTATCAAACAGACAGAATCACTGCTGAATAAGAACCTTGAAGATCTCAGTGAAAGAATAACTCTTGACGGCGGTATAGATAACTTTATAGATACCGGATTTACATGGCACGTGGGAAAAAACGGCGGCATTATCATAGGCCGGCTTATGAAAGACGAAAACGGGAGTATAAAGGAAATCGTTGTGGTCCTTAACGGCGAAGAATACAATAAGGGCGAGATAATAGCGGCAGAGCAGATGACGGGAGGACGCGTTGCGAAAACCGCCGAGAATTTCTTCAGCGCCACCATTCATATAAACGGAACGGATACTCCGATATACGGAATGTATATGTTCATGGACGGAACGGATAAAATCGTTATATCATACGTTCCGACCGAAGAAGCCATGCTTTATCAGGGTGTGACGGTTTCTCTGACAATATTCTTTGAAATTCTTGTATTTGCCGCGTTATTTGTTCAGATTTACTATCTTGTAAAGAAGCAGGTCGTTGAAAATCTGAACAGAGTCAACGGAACGCTTTCCGAAATCACCGACGGTAATCTCGATGCCGTTGTAGACGTCAGATCTCATGCGGAATTTGCATCGCTTTCGGATGATATCAATCAGACTGTCGTGACGCTGAAACATTATATTTCCGAAGCGGCGGCGCGTATCGATAAAGAGCTTGAATTTGCGAAAGCAATTCAGCGCTCCTCTTTGCCGAATGTTTTCCCTCCTTATCCCGGAAGAACGGAATTTGACATATACGCAACTATGAATCCCGCAAAAGAAGTCGGCGGCGATTTTTATGATTTCTTCTTTGTCGGTAAGAATAAACTCGCTTTTGTTGTTGCCGACGTGTCCGGCAAGGGTATTCCCGCCGCAATGTTTATGATGACGGCAAAAACGTATATCAAAGGATTTGCCGAAAGCGGTCTTCCGGTTGAAGAAGTGTTTACCCGGACCAACAGTGAGCTGTGCGCAAGCAACGAAGCCGGAATGTTCGTTACGTCGTTTATGTGCATAATCGATCTTGAGACCGGTATAGTCAGTTTTGCCGATGCGGGACACAATCCCCCCGTTATTTGCAGAAACAAAGGGTCGTTCGAATATTTCAGACCGAGAACGAGTTTTGTGCTTGCCGGTATGGACGGAACAAAATACCGCAGGGGCGAAATACAGCTTGCTCCGGGTGATGTTATTTATCTTTATACCGACGGCGTGACTGAGGCGATCAACAGCGAATATGTTCTTTTCGGAGAAGAAAGATTGCTTGAGGCACTTAACGGAGCAAAAACACTTGACGTGAAATCTCTATGCGAAAAAGTCAAAGAGAACATGGACGTATTTGTGGGAGAGGCCGATCAATTTGACGATATAACAATGGTAGCTTTCAGATATAACGGTATTTTATCCGAAAAAACGATAACGGTAGACGCGGAAGTTGCGAATATCGACAATGTGACCGAATTTATCAACGCAGAACTCAGCGCGGCAGATTGTTCGAAGAAAGCCATGATTCAGATTGACGTGGCAATAGACGAAATATTCAGTAATATCGCAAATTATGCCTATAAGGAAACACACGGAACCGCAACCGTAAGCATCGGTTTTACCGAAAACCCGAAAACAGCGGTAATAACCTTCAAGGACAGCGGAGTTCCGTATGATCCTACAAAAAAAGAAGACCCCGATACTACGTTATCGGCTTACGAACGACAGATAGGCGGACTCGGGATATTCATGGTTAAAAAATCCATGGACGATATGATTTACGAATATAAAAACGGGGAAAACG
>JAZQQT010000008.1:0-8201 GCA_045629205.1 Eubacteriales bacterium | reverse complement strand
TGATGTTGTTGTCCATTATATATTTTGCTATTTCGGGATCTCCCACGAACCTGAAAGTAAAGGGGTTGTAGTCAAATCCCGTAATCGCTTCTTTGCCGCCGGGGTATCTGAGAATAAATCCGTATTCCGCGATGTGGTCGGTCGCAAATTTGTAAAGCGCAGATTGATCGAATTCCGCCGCTGTCATGGCTTTTGTTTCCGAGAAAGAAATGACATAACCCGTCTGGAATTCGCTTTCTCCTGCCTTTGCAACGGATTTCGCCGCCATTATTTCCGCTTCTTCTGTTCCGTATCCGCTTTTCATATAGTTCTGGATAGCCGTATTATACGCTTCTGTTTGCTGGTTTGCCGTTCTGAACGCCGCGGTAACAATGTATTTCAGCCCTGCTTCCTCGGCAGCGGCGAAGAATTTTTCGATCTGGACAGTCGCGTTTACTTCCATCGAAAGCGAAGGATTTGAAGAAAGCTCCGAGAGTATCGGCGAACCCATGCCGTTGGAAAGGGGATTGTCGGCATTAACTACCGTAATAAAGCTGCTTTCCGCGATTTGTTTGTATCGGTTGACTTTTTTCTGCAATTCATCGACCTGCTTTTGAGTGTCGTTGTCGAGCGGATGTTCTTCCTGCGTCTGCGTTTCATTCTTTTTCTTTGTGGGATCGAACAGTTTCCCTTTTCCCGTAAGGAAAAATGCCGAAAAAACAACCAGCGACAGCAGAATTATAACCGTCATTGTCGCTATGAATATCGGCAGAAACGGTTTTCTTTCCTGTTTATTCATATATATACAACCTTTCGTGATTCACAAAATTTCACAGCATATAATATACCATAAATCCGTCTGAAAATCAACCCCCTTTGACCGTCTGCGATGTATTGCCGCCGAAATTGTGACTGAATTTGCGGTTTTTGTCGTAAAAGACTTGAAAAAAGAAGATTTACATTATATACTGTATAAAATAAAAATCGGTAGGTTCTTTATGAATAATAATCAGTCTGCTCCGGTTCTTCAGACTCCCGAAAACAAAGTTGTCGGAATAATGGCGTTTGCCGGATTGTTTATTCTGTTTTCACTTCCTCTTATCGGCTGGATTATCTGTCTCATAACCGCGCTGGTGTCAAAGAATAAGAATATTGTTCATTTCGCGGTTGCGTATTTTATAGTTCAGCTTGTAATCATTCTTCTTGTCGTCATTGCTTTTGCGGTCATTGTTCCGTTACTGATAAACACCGTGGTAAAATCCGTCGGCGGCTTGCTCGGGGATATCGGCATATTTTCCGAAAACGGCGGCATTGATATCGGAGGCATAATAAACGGCCTGTTTTCAGACAAAGGCTTTGATATTTCTTCGATCATCGGCAGCGTCATAGGCGGCGAAAACGGAGAGGGGATCGATATGGAAGTTCTTCTTGATAATATCAAAAAGAATATTACCGTTGATGTGTCGGGCGTTGATTTATCGAAATACGGCGTTACAAAAGAAGATATCGGTGATCTTGATTTGTCGGCGATCACCGTGGGAGACCTTGAAAAAATACTTCCCGAAGGCGTTGACGTGAACGATATCCTCGAAGAAGCGGGCGTCGATCCTGAATCTTTTTTAATGGATTATTTCGGTAACATACGCGCTGGTTTTGTCAGAGCTTTTGCATAAAATATAAAAGAAACAACAGGATTTATTTATGGAAAGATATCTTATAGGTATAGATGTCGGAACAACCGGCACAAAGAGCATGGTCGTTTCCGAAGACGGCCGTATCCTCGGTCACGCTTACCGCGGTTACGGTATAAATACGCCGAATATCGGCTTCAGAGAGCAGAACCCCGAAGACTGGTGGAACGCCGTTGTTGGAACCGTCCGTGGGGCGGTCGGGGACGAAGGCAATAAGGTCGTCGGGATTTCACTTTCGGCACAGGGCGGAACGCTTGTTCCCGTTGACGAAAACATTGAACCCACCTATCCGGCTATCGTATGGTCTGACCAGCGAGCCACGGTTCAGAAAAAAGAAATCGAAAGTCTTCTTTCGGCGGAATACGTTTATACCACGACCGGTTACAAAGTTTCGTCGGGACTCAACGCTCTTCAGATAAAATGGATAAAAGATAATTGCCCCGAAGTCTTTGAAAAAACAAAAATGTTCCTTTCCGTTCCGGACTTCGTTTCTGCCCGTATGACGGGAAAGGCTTTGATTGATATTTCCGATGCCGGAATCAATCTTCTTGCCGACATCAAAAACGGCGTATACGATAAGAAAATACTCGGATTCAGCGGAATCGACGAATCTCAGCTTGCCGATATCGTTCCTTCCGGAACCGTTATAGGCAAAATCCTTCCGGATGTTGCGAAGCAGCTCGGTATAAATCCCGATGCCGTTCTCGTTGCGGGCGCTCACGACCAGTATGCGGCTACTCTCGGAGCCGGAGTATCCGGAGCCGGCGATATCATGATAGGAACCGGCACGGCGTGGGTCATCACCGCGCTTCTCGACGCTCCCGATTTCTCTACCGGTTTTTCTCACGCGATTTCGGCAACGGGTCAGTGGGGCTGTCTTACGTCAATGGCTACCGGCGGCGTTTCGCTCGACTGGTATCTTAAAAAAATAATGGGAGCCGAGGACGAAAAGCCGGATTACGCTTTTGTCGATAAAAAAGCGGGCGAAATCGAACCGGGCTGCAACGGTCTCTTCTTTTTCCCTTATTTCGCCGGTGCGAGATTCCCGCTTAACGACGAAAAATGCAAGGGCACTTTTGTCGGACTTGATTTATCGCACGATAAATATCATCTTGCCCGCGCCGTTATGGAAGGCATTGTTTTTCAGACCGCGTGGATGCTCGAAAGCTTTAATAAAATATCTCCGATCCGCTCTCTTCGGCTTACCGGCGGCGCCTCCAAGAGTCCGTTCTGGGTTCAGATGGTCGCCGATGTTACCGGTTGTTCTGTCCGCACTCCTTCTGTTACCGACCTGACCTGTGTCGGAGCCGCAGTCCTTGCCGGTGTCGGAAGCGGAGTTTTCGCCTCAAGTGAAGCAGGCGTAAAAGCCGTTTCGATGCAGGAAAAAATCTATAATCCGATTCCCGAAAACGCGGCGAAATATGCCGGGCTTTTTGCAGAATATAAAAGAATCGCGCGCACATTATCAAATGTTTACAGTAAATCTTAAAATATCAGGAGGAAAACTCAGATGAGTCTTTTCAAAGTAACCGATTACGATAAATCGGTTTACGAAAATGAATTGAAGGACTTTTTACCGGACAAGATGATTGACGTTCATTGTCATATCTGGACAAAAGAACTTCGCAAAAAAAATGCTCCGGATTACGATGAAAGAGCCGTTAAATGGCCTTCTCTCGTTGCCGAGGATAACAGTATAGAAGATTTGCAGGAAACCTACCGCCTTATGTTCCCCGGCAAACAGGTAACACCTCTTATCTTTACAAGCACTAACAGAGAATCCGCACCCGCTCTCAACAATTACGTTCTCGAGTCGGCACGCAAAACCGGATATCCGGCGCTTTATTATACCCTTCCCACCCAGAGCGGAGAGGAAATAGAGCCGAAAATCAAGGAAGGCGGTTTTCTCGGAATAAAGAGTTATCTTTCACTTTCACCCGACTATCTGCCGGAAGCCGAGATCCGTATTTTCGATTTCTTCCCTCATCATCAGCTTGCCGTAATAAACAAGATGAAGGGTATCGTTATGCTTCATGTTCCGCGCAACGGCCGCCTCAAAGACCCCGTAAATCTTGCGCAGATTCTTGAAATCAAAGAAAAATACCCCGATATAAAACTTATCATTGCGCATATCGGCCGCGCTTATCATACGAACGACGTCGGCGACGCTTTCAAGGTCCTTTCGGCTGCTCCCGACCTGATGTTCGACTTCTGCGCCAACACCTGCGAGTTTGCAATGACAAAGCTTCTCGAATCCTTCGGCCCGAAACACGCCATGTTCGGAAGCGACTTCCCGATCCTGCGTATGCGTATGCGCCGTATAGAAGAAAACAACACTTATATCAACCTCATTCCTCCGGGACTTTACGGTGATCCTTCTCAGGACAGGCATCTCCGTGAGGTATCTGCCGAAGAGGGCGAAAAGCTTACCTTCTTTATGTATGAAGAAATCAGGTCCTTCAAACGCGCCGCAACAAAACTCGGTCTTACCGCAAATGACGTTGAACCCTGCTTCTACAGCAACGCTAAAAATCTGATAGATGCCGCACGCCGCGACATCTACGGAAAATAAGGAGTAAATTATGAGTAAAATCAAAGTAGGATATCTTCCTCTTTATATTAAATTATACGACGATTCCAACCCGAAGACCCGTGAACCTCTCGAAAAATACATGCACACCCTCATCTCCATGATCGAAGGCGAAGACATCGAGGTCATTCCCGCGCCCGTCTGCCGCATCAAACCCGAATTCGATGCTGCCGCAAAGATGTTCAACGAACAGGATGTTGACGCCGTTATCACTCAGCATCTTGCCTATTCTCCTTCTCTCGAATCCATTGAGGCTCTGCTTTCAATAAAAGCTCCTCTTATCGTTTTTGATACCACTCCCGACTATGACCTTCTCGGAACAGCCGGCTACAAGAGACTTATTACTCCCAACCACGGTATTCACGGCGTTCAGGATATGTGCAATCTTCTCAGACAGAGAGGCCGTGATTTTCAGATTTGCGTGGGACACGCGCTTCACAGCGAAGTCGTTTCCGAAGTTGCCGGAATGTGCCGTGCCGCAAAGGTTAAAAAAGCATTCACGACCGCCCGTGTCGGAACAGTAGGCGGTTCCTTTACCGGAATGGGCGACTTCTTCATCACTCCCGAAAATTATAAAGCCCGTATCGGCGCGGAAGTATTCGAATTTGACAAAAAAGCAGTCGCAAAATATCTCAAAAAAGTTACCGAAGCCGAAATCGATGCCGAAATTGAAGCCGATAAAGAAATATTCGACTTCAAATTCACCAACGTCGAAAATTACCGTCTTGCAGTCAAATCCGGTCTTGCCATCCGTAAATGGATGGAAGACAACAAGCTTGATTCCTGCACCGTAAACTTCCTTACACTCGACATCTGCGGCTTACCCAAGATGCCTTTCCACGAATGCTGCAAAATGCTCATGAAGGGTAAAGGTTACGCCGGTGAAGGCGATGTTCTCACCGCAGGTCTCGTAGGCGCTTTCCGTTCCGTATATCCCAATACCACATTTACCGAAATGTTCTGTCCCGACTGGAAGAACGATGTTCTTCTCATGAGCCACATGGGCGAAATGAATATGAGTCTTGCAAAATGGAAGCCCGCTCTTTATGACAAACCGTTCAACTATAACAGCTGCGGCGATACCGTAGGTTCCGTAGGCTGTATGAGAGAAGGCAGCGCTGTTCTCGTAAACCTTGCTCCTATGGGTGAAGGATTTACCATGATAGTGACTCCCGTCGAAATGCTCGACAAAGGCCTTGAATTCGGTATTTACAAAGACGAGATCCAGGGATGGCTCAAACCGTGCATGTCCGTCAAGGATTTTCTGAAGGCATACTCCCTCATCGGAGGAACTCATCACTCCGCATTGGTTTACGATGCCGACATCGCAGAAATCGAAGCGTTCGGCAAGATGATGGGATTCAAAGTAGAAGTTATTAAATAATGATTTATCGTAATGCCTGTCCGATTCGTCGGACAGGCATCGGAGGATTATAATATGAAACGCAAAATCCGCACCCCTTATTTTGAAATCGGGTTTAAAAATTACGTTTACGGCGACGACGTTCTCAAAATGGCGCTTCACGCCGATGCCTGCGCCGAAAAATACGACGTAGACGTTGCCATGATAGTTCCTTATACCGAAATCCGCAGAGTATGTGAAAACACAAAGCACGTTCATGTCTTTGCCCCGTATATGGACACTCTCCGTCCGGGCAGAGGAATGGCGGACGTTCTTCCCGAAGCAATCAAAGCCGCAGGCGCCTGCGGTGTTGTTATAAATCACTGTGAAAAGCCCATGACACTGCCGCAGATGAAAGCTACCATCGACAGAGCTCACGAACTCGATCTGCTCGTTTTCGGATGCGCCGATTCCATAGCCGAAACACAGGCACTTGCCCAGCTTCATCCCGATATAATCAATCCCGAACCCAACGAACTTATCGGCGGAGGCGGAGGAGTTTCCAGCCCCGAATACGTCGAAACCAATATAAGAGCGGTCAAGGATATATACCCCGACATTCTCGTTGAACAGGCTGCCGGCGTTAAAACGCCCAAGGAAGTTTACGATTTCATTTATGCCGGCTGTGAGGCAACGGGAGCTGCTTCCGGTATCTTCAAGTCGGAAGACCCATACAAAATGGCGGAGGAT
This sequence comes from Eubacteriales bacterium, assembly GCA_045629205.1. Taxonomy (GTDB): domain Bacteria; phylum Bacillota; class Clostridia; order Oscillospirales; family UBA644; genus JAZQLP01. The sequence continues at coordinate 1,849 of JAZQQT010000008.1, read as the reverse complement.
ATGATTGCCGCCGTAAGAAAAGCCATCGACGACCGTAAAGCAAACGGACTCGATAAATAAAGGAGAAAAATATGGTATACGCCGAAAAATTTCAGGTAATGTCCGAAAACGGCAGACCCACTTTCCATAATGTGACCGAACAGGTCAAAGAAGCGCTCGGAAAATCCGGAATAAAAACGGGAACCGTAACGGTTTATTCGCATCACACCACCTGCTGTGTCATCACCCAGGAGGCTGCTTTCGATATGTCAATGACGGGGCTTGAAACCCTTCAGCAGGATTTCGTCGAAATGTTTGAGAGTTTTCTTCCCACACAGCGCAAGGAAGGTATGTATCTGCATCCCGGTCCCAAGGCGCTTAAATTCGCCGCAGAACACGACGAAGACGCCAGAGGATGCCATAATACCGACGCGCATCTGCGTTCCGCTCTCGTGGGCAGAAGCGAAGTGATCGCGGTGTTCGACGGCGAGATGGATCTCGGTGAGTTCGGCTTTATCTACTTTATAGATTTCGACCAGACCAGGGCAAGAAAACGCACTGTCGACGTCGTTATAATGGGTGAATGATGGATACGGAATTGCTCAGAAAAGTCGGCAATTTCGATCAGGTATGCGGTATAAAAAAATATACGCTTTCCGAATCGTTTGCGAAAGGCGTGGAAGCTGCCGAATTTTACAATCAGGCGGGTCTCCGTTTTACGGTCATACCCGACCGCTGTATGGATATTTACGATTTGTCGTATAAAGGCGTGAACGTATCATTCCATTCCCGCAACGGGATTCAGTCGCCAACCCGTTATTCCGCCGCTGCGGGCGAGTTTTCCCACCAGTGGCAGGGCGGTATGCTTTCCACCTGCGGACTCGACAATGTGGGAGGTAACTGCGTTGCCGACGGTGTGACATATCCCGTTCACGGCAGAGTTTCGGCTGTTCCCGCCGAAAACTTCGGCACATACGCCGAATGGCGGGATAACGATTTTGTAATAGGAGCAAACGGCGAGATCCACCAGAAGCGTATGTATGGCTCCCATCTCGTAATCCGCCGCAATATCGAAACGTCACTGAATGCCGGTTCGCTTAAAATAAACGATACGATTACAAATCTCGATTGCACCGACGAACCTTTTATGCTTTTGTATCATATCAATTTCGGTTATCCGCTTCTCGACGAGTGCTGCCGTGTTTTTACAACAAAAGCAGGAATGTCTTCTCTCGTCTCACTTGTCGGCGATCCGTCGCAGATGACGGCTCCGATAGACAGACGCGGCGAGGAACTGTATCTCGGGCAGACAAAGACCGACAAGGCTTATGCGATGCTGTTTAATCCCGAAAAGGAACTTGCCGGCTACGTCGCGTTTGATACGGACACTCTCCCGAGATTCCTTGAATGGAAGAATATGAAATCACACGATTACGTTCTTGCTCTCGAGCCTTGCAATACGTGGGGAACAGACAGGCAAACGTCGATGGAAAACGGCAAGATCGAGATTCTTAAAGCGTTTTCTTCAATAAAAACGTCGGTAGAAATCGGCGTTATCGAAGGTAAAGGCAAGATAAATGATTTTATCACCGAAAAGAATTTGTCTGCGCCTTCGTTGAAATAATCGAAACAGTATGCGGGGAATCGGAAAGATTCCCCGATATTTTTTATATCGCATATTGATTTTTGAATCAAGATGTGATATTATTCTGTCGAAAAAAACAGATATCGTATGGGCCCGTAGCTCAGTTGGGAGAGCGCCGCGTTCGCAACGCGGAGGTCAAGGGTTCGAATCCCTCCAGGTCCACCAGAAAAAAGCATCGCAATGCGATGCTTTTTTCAATGAAGCGCACCGTGCGGTGCATGAAAA
>JAZQQT010000007.1:0-13143 GCA_045629205.1 Eubacteriales bacterium | reverse complement strand
AAAAGCGCCGGTGCCCGCTGAACTCAAAAACAAAAACTACGAAAGGAGGTAACCGATGAACACATGCAAAGTAATTGCCATTGAAAACCAGAAAGGCGGGACCGGGAAATCTACCACGGCGTTGAATCTCGGAGTCGGCCTCAGCCAGGCCGGAAAGTCGGTCCTTTTGATCGACTCCGACCCGCAGGCCTCTCTCACTTTATCACTCGGTGTGGTCAAGCCAGACGTTCTGAAGGTGAATCTTTCAACGGTCATGATGAGAATCATTACTTTCAATATTTCTGCTGGCAGGATTGAGGGTATTAACAACAAAATCAAAACTCTCCGGCGTAAGGGATACGGCTATCCAGACGACGATTACTTCTTCCTGAAGCTGTTCGATGTCAGCCGGAAGCCCTACATCAGAAATCCCTCATCCCACAACTTTTATGATTGACCCATTTTTTACTCAGATTCGGGCATATTTTTGAGATAATTCCCCGACGACGAAATGACGAAAATATCTTTTGGACTCCGAAAAATAGCGCAAATATCCCGTACAAAACGGCATAAAACGGACAAAATCGAAAGAAATATGCGGGAATAATATCAAAAAATCAAGTCTCAGGCTCGAGTGGGAATAAAGTCAAAAACGCCGAAAAAGCCCGTAAATAAAGGATTTTTGAGTTCCGAAAAAGGCTTTTGGCAACGTTTTGGCAACATCTGAATTATTCTGAATATAAAAACTAAGAGCTATCTGATTTTTGAGAATCAGGTAGCTCTTTTTTAGTCATTTTTATATTAGTCCAACAAGATGGCTTTCTGTTAATGCTGCAGATGGGTTGAACTTTTCAAGTAGATTTTCAACAATAATTCTGTTTCCGGCGCTTATGCGAGGACTTAAAGTGATTTCCATATCTGCAAACGCATCATCAGATATATACATATCGTAATGCGAAAATGGTTGTCTTTCTAAGCCCAGTTTCATTTTGTTTGCAATGATCTGGAAATCAAGCATTGATTTTTCTACGGGTTGGTTTATATCAAATGGGAGGATAGTTAATATGTATTGCCATTCACTCTGGAAACTCCAGTGTAAATTTTTATATTTTCCAAGTTTGCCTAATGCAAGTGTGAAGCGATCCCCATCTTCCTTTAATATATGTGGATAAAGCTTTTCTGTATCATCTGTATATAAAAACTTTATAATGAAAATAAAAATACAAAATGATGAATGAATGTAGATAATTATATTTACATTATATTATAGATAAGATATTATGCTATTGCTTTTACTGTTTTTTGTTAATTTATATGTAGTAAATCATTAATCTTCAAATCAGAAAGATTCTCCTATGTGAGAATCTTTTTTTTATATAAAGTGTTAAGATTTGGGTTTTTAGCGACTATATATAAGTAGAAGATAAAAATGTTTTTGATAAACAAAAAAATATTTTCGAAAAAGTGTTAAGTTCGATTTTTTTCATCGCTATATATAAGTGTAGATGAAAAAATCGATTAAACAGAAAATATTAAAGGAGAATGTAATATGGAAAAAGTAAACGTAAAGTATTTTAAGGTTACGGCAAAGTGTGGTCATGTCGGTAAAGGTAAGTATATACCTATTACTTTTGCGATTTGTGCCGAAAACGGAAAAGAAGCGGCAGCCTTTGCGCGTTTGTTACCAAGAGTCAAACATGATCACAAAGATGCTATACTGAATTGTGAAATGGTTTCTTATGCAGAATATTATGAGATTCTTGAAAAGAATAATAACGATCCGTATTTACATTGTAAAAATCGAAGAGATCAAAAAACAACGTGTAATCTTTCTGATCGACTAGTTGATGACGATCATAGCGTAATACATAAACATGACCCTGTCGAAAGACTTGCCCGAATAAAATATAAAAACATTAAGATGTATTACCGATTTGAAGTATCCGACCGAAACGAACTGTATGCATGAATCTGAATTAATCTCATAATACTGTTTGGTTAATATTAAAAAAAACTGTGCATGACAAATTTACATATATCTGAATTTTGAAAGGAAAAACTACGATGCAAAAACTTGATTTTAAGTATTGGAATAACGAAATGATCTGCAATTTCCCGCACAGAGCAAAACTGAAAGATGACAATTTCTTTGTGCTTTCCTACATGATGGCTCCTCCGCCTTGTAACGTTCTTGTCCATGAGATAATGAATTTCTCCGATTTTAAAAAAATGGTCAGCTTTATCCGTAACATAATCGTCCGTCGTGCGGTAGGAGATGCACTGGATATCGATTGCGATACAGCCATGTTTGGTGATTTCGATAAGCAGATCGAAGACTTCCGTAAGGAAAATGAACCGACAAAAGCTCAGGAAAAAGCAATATCCATGTATTATGAGCTTGAGCATCTTGAATATGCGCCGAAAGCGATTGCCGTAGAGTGGCTCAAAGATTTCCGCAACCGTTTTGAATCTCTTTTCAAACGTTGCGCGACTTGCATCCACGGTATGGAACTCATCTTCCCGGAAGATGATCTCGTTGATTTCTGGACAAAATTCTTTATGCTCGATCCTGATGACGAATACGATGCTTGGGATATCGAACATCTTCAGAAGGCTCTTGCGACCTCTGATACCGCACTTTTGGATGAACTGATTTCAAATCATTGCTGAGAAAGGAAATGCCTATGAATATAATCGTCGGTTACGAGAATGAAAAGAAGGCAATAAACAGCCTTCGGCAAATACTTTTAAAATCCGATGCTTATAGAGCATCAGGTATAAGACTTCCGCGAGGTCTTGTATTATATGGTGAACCGGGTGTCGGTAAAACACAGCTTGCCAGATCGATAATAGCCGGAGATATTGCATTGGTCGAACTTTGTGCTGCAAGCTGTTGCGCTGAAAATGCCGAAGAGGCTTTTCGGGAAGTCTTTAAGGTAGCCAAGGAAAATCAGCCGGCAGTCATATTGCTCGATGAACTTGATAAAATTGCCGGTACCTCAGACCGTTATTTCATGGAAGCCAACAGTAACATACAAAAAATGCTTCTGCAGGAACTCGACTCTCTTTCGGAAGAAGATACAGTGCTTGTTGTTGCGACCTGTAACGATATCTCTGTTTTGGGCGATGCTTTGCTTCGTCCGGGTAGATTTGACCGTCAGATAAGAGTCGAACTTCCCGACGAAAAAACTCGCGAAGATATTTTCAGTGAATATTTCGGTCGTATTCAGATAAAAAAAGATCTTGATTTTCAATACTTATCGCGTATCACTCCGGGATATTCGGGTGCGAGAATAGAATGTCTTGTCAACGAAGTCGGTATTTATGCCTTTGAAAACGATATCGAGACGATAACTCTTGATGATGTTACGCTTATTCTTAACCGTCTCGCATTCAACGGCAATGAAAAATCACCGATTGGCGATAAAAACAAACTCCGAATGATCGCCGTTCATGAAGCGGGTCACGCCGTTGTAGCTATGGCTATTTCACCTGACTCTTTGCTCGGAGTGAGTGTTTTGCCGCAGGGCGAAAGCAGCGGTCATGTTGATTTCGTAAATCAGGAAAGTGAAATCCTGTCCGTCAAAGATTTGGAAAACAGTGTGGCTGTCTTTTTGGGTGGACATGTAGCTGAACGTGTTGTCTACGGCGAATATTTTCTCGGATCCGGCGATGATTTGGAAAATGCCGAATCAAGAATGCGCTTTTTGACTATAGCGCAGGCAGCATACGGATACGAAGCCATAGTCGGTATGAACGGTTGCAGATACGAGATGATTAATGACAGCGAAGGCAAATCGATTGTTCGCAGAATAATTACCGATAAAATGAATGAGCTTGATGCAAAATGCGAATACATTATCAGACAAAACCGAAAACTGTATGACGAAATTGTCGACAGGCTTGTAAATAATCAGACGCTTACAAGAGAAGAATTATTCGAGATTAAATCAAGATATCATGTCGGAAAGTCTTCTGAACAAAAGAAGAAAACAGTTGAATCTGCCATCGGAACAAAGGTGTATTCATCTGATTATAATGAAAAAAGTGCATAGTAAAACAAAAAAAGGAAAAAAGACTGATAAAGCATACACCCTTTCTTTAGTTGATAATTATTTATAATAATGGAGAATCGTATGACGTTTGTTATCGTCCCTACCGAAGAACAATACCTGTCAGGTATATACAAAAAGGCTGTTGATATTATGAATAGGGCAAAAACACGGAAACAGTATCTTTCTGCTGCCGAAAAATTCGTAATATCATCACGATATAGTGATTCCGATTTGCTTGCGACGGAATGTTTCAAAAAGGCTGAAGAATGCCGTAAGGACAGCATATACAATAAGGCACGTTTTAAAATGTTTTTTGCAAAGAGCGAATATGATTATTCAAAAGCCGTTACTCTTTTTAGAATGATTCCGAACTGGAAAGATTCTGAAGAACAAATTTATGCCTGCTACGATAAAATCGGATATCTTATGCAGCAAAACGAATCAAATCGCAAAGAAAACGCAAAAATATATGATGTTGCATTTACTGTATTAGTTGTGATAGTTGCAATATTTTTATTGTTTCTTTTAGCAATGCATGTGCTCCCGCCGTTTCATATAGTTTGAAATTTTATTGTCCGGATTTGTATCTGAAATATTGACTTCGAGAAAAATAAATGATAAAATGGTGCAAATAAATTGTTAACTTTGAGATGTCATATACAACGTATTTGATTTATGAGGCGTTTCTATGAAAATATTGTTTTCACCTATTGGAAAAACAGATCCTGTTTTTGATATGAATGATGGTTCAATGATACATATTTGCCGGCATTATTTGATTGATAAAGTATATTTATATATGTCAAAGGAGATATGTGAATCACAGGAAAAAGATCAAAGATATACATATTGTTTAAAAAAACTCGCAGAAAATCAGAATAGACAAATTGACTGGATTCTGATAGAAAAAAGAGAATTGACCGATGTTCATTTGTTCGATTATTTTTATAATGAGTTTCGTGAAAAGTTGACGGAGATAAGAAATAATTTTCCGGATGCCGAATTTTATGTTAATATTTCGTCCGGAACGCCGGCAATGAAAAATGCGTTGAGTGTGTTGCCTGATTTTTTGAATTTAAAAATAATTCCGCTTCAGGTGACAACTCCGCAAAAGAAAAGCAATATCCGAAAAGGGTTGGAAGAAAAAGCCTCAATAGAAATCCAATGGGAAAATAATATTGATAATGAGCCGGATGCCGAAAACAGATGTCTTGTATCGAATAATACCAATTTTGCCTTGTTGCTTAAAATGGAAATGCTAAAAAATCTGATTGATAAATATGATTATTACGGCGCTTATCAATTGATTGATAATATTCATTTGCCTGAAACGGCAACAAAGTATATTCATGGCGCTTATGAAAGATACAGCTTTAAAACAAAAGATTCTCAGAACCATTTCGGAGATACGCGCAGAGAGATTTTCCCATGCTTGGGAAAAGATAATGAAAACATTGTTGAGTATTTTTTAATACTTAACGTAAAAATACAAAAAGATGAACTTTCCGATTTCCTTAAGGGAATTACTCCGCTTCTTAATGATATCTTTTTAAAGATATTGGAAAAACGAAATGTTGACGGATTTTCTCCTAAAGAACAGGATAAATATAAAATATCAATAAATAATAAAAAAAATGTATGGTGTGTTGATCGATTTACATCTGGAGAAAATGGTGAACAAAAGAAATACAGAATATCGGAAGATAAGAAAAATATTGAAATATGGCAGCTTGTGCAAATAATAAAAGATAATTTGCCTGATGATACTGATTTGCAGGAAAAATGTGATTATATGCGTAAAATATCCGAAGCATTGCGTAATGTTGCGGCTCATCAATTAAGAATCTTGGATAAAGATGTTGTTAAGTCATTGTTAAGAGATGCATATGATCCTCTTCCTGATAATGAGATAGATAAGTTTACTGCTTATACTGTTATTGAAAAACTTTATCAGTTATTGCCGTTCTGTGGGATAAATATAAAAAAGGGAAGTCTACTTTCATCTTATGATAAAATGAATGAAATTATTATTGGAGAGATTAATAATAGTAATAAATTTAATAAGGAGGTAATATGAATACTCAAACCGAAAAAGTAATTTTCGGGTGCTTATTGCACGACGTCGGGAAAATTGCATATAGGTCGTTAAACGAAACTGCCGGAACTCACAGCGAACAGGGTTATGAGTTCTTGAAGAAAGTTAAAGTATTTGAAAATGAAACCGATATCTTAAATTGTGCAAGATATCATCATAAAGCTGTTCTTTCAAATGTGTCCTCATTATCGGAAGATGCTCCGTGTTATATTGCATATGTTGCCGATAATATTTCTTCTGGCGTAGACAGAAGGTCTGCAGCAGAGGAAGGGACGTTTGACCGGTATGTCCCCATGTCTTCCGTTTTTTCAAGGCTTAACGGATCTCGGCCGGATTACGTGATACCGTTTAGTAAAATGGATGGACAGTTGCGAATACCGTCGACCGACCGTCATAAAATCTCTCCCGGAAATTATACCGAGGTTATTAATGGTATAAAAACCGGATTAGACTCAATACAAATAGGTGACAGCTGGGTGGATTCCTTACTGTCTGTTTTGGAAAGTTGGACGACTTCTTTGCCGTCAAGCACATATACCGGAGAGAGTGTTGACATTTCTTTGTTCGATCACTTGAAGATTACGGCTGCTGTAGGTTCGTGTATTTCGGAATATATGATTTCTCTTGGAAAAACAAATTACAAACGTGACTTGTTTGATAATGAAAAATCCTTTTATGACGAAAAATCCTTTCTTCTTTATTCGGCCGATTTTTCCGGAATTCAGAAATTCATCTATATGATTCCTTCGGGAAATGCACTGAAAAATCTCAGATCAAGGTCGTTTTTCCTCGAAATGTCTATGGAACATTATATAGATGAGCTTCTTGAGTATTGTGGATTAAGCAGAGTTAATCTTATTTATAGCGGTGGTGGCCATTGTTATTTCCTGTTGCCTAACACCGCAGATGTCATTAATAAAGTTGATGACTGGAATCGGAAATTCAATTCGTGGCTTCTCGATAAATTTGGAACAGGTTTGTATCTGGCGCATGGATATACGGAATGCTCTGCCAACGAACTTATGAATAAGCCTGAAAATGTTCATCCGTATAAAGATATTTTCAGAAGAGTATCTCGCGAGATTGCAAAACGTAAAAACTCTCGGTATACTTCCGAACAGATAAAGAATCTTAACACAAAACATTTTGATGATACTCGCGAATGCGGAATATGTGGTAAAAGTGATAATCTTTCACCTGATCGGAATGGAATTCTTGTCTGTTCAACATGTTTAACGTTCGAGAAAATATCTTCAAAAATACAGCAGAATGATGTTTATACGGTTACGGTTACCGATGATAACGGATTTGATTTCGTTTTGCCTTCGTTAAATGGTGATTTGTACTTCTCTTTCTCTTCTGAAAATGCGGTGCGAGAGCTGTTAAAGTCATCTGGCGGCATAAAAAGAGTGTATTCGAAAAACAGGTTTTATACCGGTATGCGATACAGCACAAAGATATATGTCGGCGACTATAACAAGGATAATGAGCTTCAGAAATTGTCTGAAGCATCGGAAGGTATTAACAGACTCGGCGTATTGAGAATGGATATAGATAATCTGGGGCAGGCTTTTGTTTCCGGATTCGAAAATCATAATGCATCGTCTGACGAAGAACGTTACAAGTATGTTACCTTGTCAAGAATAGCCGCTTTTTCAAGACAGATGTCGGCATTTTTCAAGTTTTATATAAACGGTATTTTAAGTGGTCCTCCTGCTCTTGAAGTGTCAATAGTATATTCCGGAGGTGATGATGTCTTTATCGTAGGCGCATGGAATGATACTATCGAAGCGGCGCTTAGAATACGGGATGCGTTCGAAAAATATTCCTGCGGTTCGCTAACAATCAGCGGCGGAATTGCGGTTCTTGATTCACATTATCCCATTCGCCTTGCCGCACAGCGTGCCGGTGAACTTGAGGATGAGGCAAAATCCAATGCCGGAAAAAACAGTATCTCGATTTTTGAACCGAACGGAAAACATTGCTATACTTGGAATGAATATATATCCGAAGTCCTTGAAAAGAAGAATCTGCTTGATGATTTCTTTAATGGTCCCGAAAATGATAAGGGAATGACATTCCTGTATAATATTAAAGAATTACTCGAGAAATCTCGTGATTCCGGTTCCGGTAAAATTTATCTCGCACGTTTTGCATATATTCTTGCAAGACTTGAACCGAAGGAAGACCCGAAAAAACATCAATATAATGAATTTGCGAAAAATGTTTATAAATGGGCATTGGATCCTAAAGACCGCAGACAGTTGATATCGGCAATTTATATATTTGTTTATGAAAATAGAAAACGAAAGAATTTGGAGGCTTAATAAAGATGCAATACGATAACTATAACAATCGTAACCGGAATGGTAACACCGGATGGCAATATGGCTCGACGCAGGCAGAACAACCCAAGGAAATTCCGGCAAAAGATTTACCTGCTGATTATGTTGATGCTGCTGAAAAAGTAATCCTGAAAATGAGTTCGAATAAAAAAAACATTACCACAAACAAAATCAGAAACTTGTTCAGTATGGTTTCTGATATTTACAACAAAGAACAACTGAGAACCGAACAGAATTTGCTAAAAGAAAGCAAAACCGGGCTGGCGATGTTCAGAATACGTGCTGTGTATGAGGCAGGAAGAGATGACGCAGTCAAAAGCTTTATATTTGATTCGGATGTGTTGAGCTATGTTAAATCCATCGGTGATGACAGACAGAAACTTATTGACTTTTTCCATTATATGGAATCTCTTGTAGCTTATCATCGTTTTTATATATCTAAAAAGGAGGGCTGATTATGTCAGGCAAAATTATAATAAAAAGTACTTTAAAGGTTGTTACCGGATTACACATAGGTGATTCGGATGCATTCTCTGCAATAGGTGCAGTAGATAGTCAGGTAATAAAAGACAGAATGACGGGACGCCCCATTATACCGGGCAGCAGTTTAAAAGGAAAGATTCGTACTCTGCTTGCCAGAAGTGAAATAAAAGATATTGGCGCTATGCCGGAACATAACAAAGATAAGCTGGTTATCAAAAGATTGTTCGGCAGTTCGGATCCTGTAAAGTCATCTCGTCTTCAGTTTTCCGATTGTTTTGTAAGTAATTTTGACAAGATGAAAGCTGTCGGACTGACGGAAGTAAAAGCCGAAAACGGTATCGACAGACTTACGTCCGTCGCAAATCCTCGATTCATCGAAAGAGTAAATGCCGGTACCGAGTTCGCCGTCTGTATTGTGTATAATGTCGAGAAATCGGAAGATGTATCTGAAGATATGAAATATCTTGCAAAAGGTATAAAACTGTTACAGATGGATTATCTCGGCGGGCATGGTTCAAGAGGTAGCGGAAGAGTTGATTTTTCAGCTTTTACGTTTGAGTTTTTTGAGACGGACTATGATCTAGACTCGTTGAAGGAACAGTTCAAAGAGGTGGAATCATATGAATTATTATCTGTTTAAACTTCGTTTTTCAACTTCTGTCCATTTCGGTTCATCCGATTCGGCGCTTTCGCTTTATAATTCAAAGATGTGTTTTTGTGCCGACACACTATTTTCGGCATTGTGTCATCAGGTTAAACGCGTGAAAGGTGATGATTCGCTTCACTCTTTTATCGATGCTGCAGAAAACGGCAGAATATTGTTCAGCGATGCTATGCCTTGGAGTGAAAACGATTATTTTCTTCCCAAACCGTATTTTGTCGGAGCTGGTGAATCTGAAGTGGAGGCTTCAAAGCGAAAGGCAATGAAGAAGCTCATGTGGATTCCTCTTTCTGCGTTCGGTTCGTTTGTTGATTCCGTAAAAGGTAAATGTGTTTTTGACGTAGGTTCTGTCAGGAAATCTTTCGGCGTTTCCGATGAATTCACTCGCGTGAAAATTGCTGACGGAAATGATTCTCTTCCGTATCAGATTGCCGCATTTACGTTTGATTCCGATTGCGGATTGTATTTTATTGCGGGATTTGACAGTGTCGACGATTATAATCTTGTCGTAATGCTTTCCGAGGGTCTCGGACTTGACGGTATTGGAGGCAAAACGAGCTCGGGACTCGGAAAATTTACAGTTGAAGACGTCATTGATTTAAAGAATTCGTCTTCCGCCGAAATGCAATGGCTTAACGGTTCTCTTAATGACTCTTCTGCTGAAAAACAGCTTCTTTTGACAACGTCTCTTCCTGATGATTGCGAACTGGATGACGTTATTAAAGATGCGTCGTTTCAGCTTACCAGACGTGGGGGATTTATCTTGTCCGAAGATTATGCACAGACTCCCCGTAAAAAGAAAACGGAATACTTTTTTGGTATCGGTTCTGTCCTCTCTCATCGTTTTCGCGGTGGTATTCGCGAGGTCGGTATGGGTGGCTCTCATCCTGTTTACCGTTATTCTGAACCTGTATTTTTGGGGGTGGATTTATGACAGAAAATGGTCATCTTACTTCGTATTCTCTTACGTTAACGGTAAAAACTCCGGTTTTTGTCGGCAGTGGTAAAACGTATAAGAAGTCTGATTATTGGCTTGATTCATCTGGTAATAAAATAAATGTCCTTAACAGAGAAGAGCTTTTCGCCTATATGGCTCGCTTTGGTTATGTTGCTAAATATGAAACATTTATTCTCGGCGGTGCAAAAAGGTCCTTGTATGATTTTATGAAAACCGATTGTCATATGGATCAGGCTACTGTAAACAGATGTTGTAAATACACTGCGTATGCCGGTGATGCTATCGACACTGCTCATTCATTAAAAGAAATAAATGAATTCGTAAAAGATTCTCACGACCGTGCGTATATTCCCGGCAGCAGTCTTAAGGGCGCTTTGCGAACAGCTCTTCTTTGTTTATTGATAAAAAGAGAAGGCACTTATGGTGATGTGCTTCTTGACTCTAAAGAAAAGGTTTTTTCAAAAGAACAGAATTATTTCAGTAAACTCAATTTCATAAAATCTGACAAACAGAATGCTGCTCTTAATGATATAATGCGTGGTCTTGAGGTATCCGATAGCTTGCCTGTTTCCGATGATTCACTTACTGTTTGCACGAAAATTGATGTGAGACCCGACAGAGTGGTAAAAAAACTTCCTGTTTGCCGTGAATGTCTTAAACCGGGAACAAAAGTCAAATTTGTATTGACTTTTGATAATTCCGTGCTGCATGATATGATAACGGTAAACGATGTCATCGAAGCCATATCCTGTTTTTCGGAGTATTATGTAAAAAATTATGCCGATAAATTTCTCGATCCGAAAAAAATCGGTGATTTTAACTATGATCGGAAGCTGTTCCTCGGCGGAGGAGTCGGTTATTTTTCAAAAACCGTTACGTATCCTTATCTCGGATATGATAAAGCTTTGCCTGAAGTAATTAAATACTTTAAAGAAGGAAAACAGTCATCGAAGCATCATCACGATTGGGATTTACGTTATAATGTCTCTCCCCATACGTTAAAGTATACTTCTTATGACGGAAAATTATTGCCTTTCGGTTTGTGTGAGGTTGATATAAAATGAGCGTCGTCCTTGCAAAATATAAATATAAAATAGTAAATGCCGATGCTTCGTCTGCGGTATTTTCCGATGCGTATCGGTATTACGCAGCTTTGCTTGAATTGGTTCCGCAAGAATATGCAGAACTGCTTCATTGCGAAGATTTTCGTCCTGTTGCGCAATATTTGTATTATGATAGGCAATTGTCTTCTCTTATTTGGTCTGTCAGCCTTATGACTGAAGAAATATGTTCTGTTTTCGGTTCTGTCCTTAAATCCGACATGACACTTTCTCTTCATCCCGAAAGAGTAGAACTCAGTCTTTTGTCGGAGGAAAAATATGAATCAGCTGCTTCGTTTGTCGATTATGCTTCCAAAAATCCTGTTTTAAGAAATTCAGTTTCTCTTCGTTTTGTTACGCCTGTTGTTTTTAAACAAAACGGGAAATATGTTATTTATCCTCATGAACGTATGCTGGTCAACAGTCTTGTCGGAAAATGGGATTCGGTTTTTCCGGATTTCCCGCTAAATGATTCCGATGCCGTAAATATGCTTGTTAACGGTATTAATATTACCGACTACGATTTAAAAACCTATCGTTTCAGACTTAAAGGGGCGTCTGTTCCCGGTTGTCGCGGGACTGTAAAGTTTTATGTAAAATTGTCCGAGCCGATGTTCGAACTTTGGAATTTGCTTTTGCACTTTTCTGAATTCTGCGGCATCGGTGCAAAGACTACGCTCGGTATGGGCGGTGTGATTCCTGGCGTTGACAGTCAGAAAACAAAATCTTCGAACACGTCTGTGATTCCGGCTCCGTAATGAAGAATTTTGTTCTGAAGCTTTTTACCGAGATTATAAAATCTTAAACTGTCTTTTATCGGATCGATTATTTCTTGCAGCTTTTCGGTGGCTTCTCTGTATTCTTTGGCATCTAAAGAACATTCGTAGACCGAATTCTGGATTCGTATCCCAAGATTGAGACATGCCGTTGCCATCTTACGCATTCGGATTTTACCTTCTGCTGTTGTTGTATCAATATCATACATGATTATTATTCTCATTCAAAGCTCCTTTACCGAATAAGGCTTGTATAGACTGTCTTTTTCGTAAATTGTTCTGGATAATTTCCATGCTTGATAATATGGTAATAATCCGAGTGCGATTGTTTCGTCCTCGTCTTCTATTTTGATTTTATGTTCCCTTAATTTACTCCATTCTTTAAAAAAGATTTTTAAACCGTCTGTCGTTAGTTTTACTCCTTCGTCGCCGATTTCGAAATGCTTTCCTGTAATCATATTAAGATTGATTAATCTTATAACAAATCTGTCTGCTATTACTGCACGCATTACTTCGGCCAAATCAAGTGCAAGTGCGGGCTTACCGGATTTGATTTCATGTAAGACACCGATATACGGATCAAGTCCGACGGCTTCAAGTGCGGCTGTGCATTGATTTGCAAGAAGTGTGTATGCGAGCGAAAGCATTGCGTTGCATGGGTCAAGAGGTGGTCTGCGGGGCCTTTCTCCGA
>JAZQQT010000006.1:0-2033 GCA_045629205.1 Eubacteriales bacterium | reverse complement strand
CGGTGTCGGCGGCGGGCCGCTGACTTCAAACTTCACCTGCGATGCAACCGAGCTTTTCAAAGAGGCACGGATTCCCTTTTCAAGAACACACGACATCGAGTATCCGTACGGCTCGGGCGAATTCGTTGATATTCATTGTGTGTTTCCTGATTTCAAGGCCGATGTGGATGATCCCGAATCATACAATTTTGTATTAACCGACGCATATCTTAAAGCCATATTGAATGCCGGTGCAAAACCGTTTTATCGTCTCGGTGCTACCATTGAACATCAGCCTGTAAAAAGGCATATCTTTCCTCCCGCTGACAATGAGAAGTGGGGCAGAATATGCTCTCACATAATTGCGCACTATAACGAGGGCTGGGCAAACGGATTTCATATGAACATTGAGTACTGGGAAATATGGAACGAACCCGACCTTAAAGACCGCTGCTGGACAGGAACCCAGGAACAATTCTTCTGCCTGTATGATGCCGCGTCGAAAATAATCAAATCGGAGCATCCGGATATCAAGCTTGGCGGGTGCGGATTCACCAATCCGAGAAGCAAAATGGTTGAGCGTTTTCTTGATCATATCAGTAAGTCAGGAGCACCGCTCGATTTCCTTTCGTGGCACGGATATATCCATTCCCCGAAGCAGGCGATTGCGCTTTCGGAATACGCCGACGAGCTTATGAAAAAATACGGATACGGCAATATTGAAAGCATTTACAATGAGTGGAATTATGTTTTTACCTGGGGAAACGGCCTGATACAGAAATCCATAAACGAGCATAAGACAGCTCTCGGAGCATCCTTCGTTTCGTCGGTCATGACGGCTTTGCAGAAGGGACGCACCGACAAGGCGATGTACTACGATGTGCAGATAAATATGCCAAACTGGAACGGCGTTTTTCACAAGGGTGATATGATAACTCACGGTGAGCCGTTCGTTATCACTCCCGAGAAACCGTATTATGCACTGAAATCATGGGGCATGCTTAAAGACCTCGGGAACGAGGTTTATTCCGAATCGGATAGTGATGACGTTTTCGTTGCTGCAGCGGCCGATGATAAAGAGCTTCGCGTGCTTATCACTTATTATAACGATGATGAGGGCTTAGGAAGAAGCAAACCGCCGCGCGACAACATAAAGATTGACCTCGGCGGACTCGAATATAATAACGCAGAAGTCCGCATTGTTGACAATGACCGCAATTTTGAGCCCGAGGCACTTGAAAACGGTACGGTGGTACTTGACGGAAATTCGTTCGCGCTTGTTACATTCATGCTGTGATATGATAAGCCGAAATCACACAAATATATACGAAAAAACAGAGGAGCAGAAATAAAACTGAAAAGCGATAAGAATTTATTCACATACAATGTTAATAATACTTCTGAAACTCTACCGCAGATTCGCAGGATCTGCGGTTTTTCTTTTGTTATATCTGTTTAAAAGCAGCGTATAGCAGGCGTGGATTGAAAAATAATTATTTTTTTATTAGCCCTTTTTTCAAAACCATCGTATAAAGAAGTGTAAGACAAAAACAAATAAAACTTCGGAGGTTATAAAAATGAAAAACACAAGATATGAACTTAATGATATGGAAATGGAAAATGTAATCGGCGGTGGAGACTGGAACGATGAAGATATCGAGGCAAAATATATTTGTGAAATTGGTACCGATGAAGCGGTATAATAATCAAAAATGAAAGGATAAAAACTATGTGGTGGTAATAAGATATAATTAAAAATCATGTCGGGAGTGAAAGCTCCCGACTTTTTCATATCCAAGAAACAGTTGATTTATCGTTATAATAAACATTGCACTTGAAAGATTAAATAAAAAATGATATATTTATTTCGACAAATCATAATTTCTCATTTACTGTTGTGATTTTTAGAAAGGATGAATATTATGAAAAGAATTCTTTCATTTTTTGTGTCTGTTTTTATGTTTATTTCCGGACTGTTTTCTGGAGGAGTTGAATACAAAGTGGATTATACAGACAAAACTGTACAGCTGAACGGGTTAGAAGCCGTTTCAGAT
>JAZQQT010000005.1:0-4729 GCA_045629205.1 Eubacteriales bacterium | reverse complement strand
TCATTTCACAAGGTTGAGGCGCATACGGGCATATATCTGAATGAGGCAGCCGATCTTCTCGCAAAATCAGCGTTAAAATAACAGTTCAAAAAAGGATGTTCGAACCGTTACGGGTCGGACATCCTTTTTTTGCTGTAGAATCATATTTGTTGTTTTCTGAATGAAATTGAAGAGCACCATATTACAACGGCGATATGAACTGCATATATAATAATTCCCAATAACAGGTTTAATCGTAAAGCATCTATTACTGAAACATTACCGAAGAGCAATTGTAAAATATTGTCAGAGTCAGCAAAAAGGTTTGCCGGTGATACGTATAACGAGCTGAGATTGAAATAGGGGAGAATAGTATATTCCGTAATGGGTTTTGCAACTGTCAGCGCAGGGGTGAATATCTGCACGATGCTGCTTATAAAAATCAGAATCATCGGTAAAGTAATTGAAAGCGCGGATTTTTTTACCAAAACGGCAATTAGTATTGTGATAGATGTCAGTAATGTTATTTGGAAATAATCAAGAATCAATCTAATTCCGAATCCGCATACGGAAGGTAATACCAAATTTGTGTTTCCGATCCTGATTATGTCGTTCGCAAAAAAGTCTGCGACTCCGTTTTGAAGTATCGTAACAACAGAAATAATAATAAACGATACCAATGTGACCATCAGGCTGCACAGCAGCACAGCGCCGTATTTAGATGCCAGAATTTTTCTTCTGGTTTTCGGCCTTATAAGTAAAAGCCTGATTGTTCCCGAAGAATATTCGGACGATACCGTAATAGCGGCAAGAATAACCGTGAACAGGCAAATAAGACTGATTTGTGAAGACATACTTGTAATAACTGTCGTCTTTGTTGATTTTTTCGCGAAAATAGGCAGCTGCGTATTTTCTTTAACAGCCGTCATAACGATGTCAATACCTGCTTTTACATTATCGTAGTCTTTTTCTTTTGTCCTTTTGTAATCATCATAACTCGGGAACTGTGCGGAAAACAAACTGTCATAATGCAGTGTCGGATTTTCATTGTATACTTTTTCGCTTACGGCCAGACTGTCATCAAGCAGCTCTATGCCTTCTTGTAATGCGTTTATTGCTTTATATAGCCAATCATCCGGAGTTTTGTTGCCGTTAATCATAATATCATATATTTCGGCTATATTGTTGTTCAGTTCAACAGAATCGGTTAATTGCGTAACAGTTCGTTTGTTTTCTTCTGTTGAACTTGCGTTGTATATTTCTTTCGCTTCGGATAACTGTTCGTTAAGAAAAGAAATATTGTCTGTGATATAGGTCTTTTCCTCTTTTAATATCTTTGTTGCGTCTAAAGATAATATTCCTGATTTTATTGAGTTGATTTGAGCATCTGCTTCCTGCTTTGCAACAGTGAAATCGATTTTTGAATAATCAACGGAAGAATATAAATAATTGTAATAATCATTTTCTTCACTATTCCATTCGATTTCGGGCACACTGTCACCGAGCCATGTCTTCATAAAAACATCAATATAGTTAACATACCAGCAGTTTGCCGCGTCAGTTCCGTATTTGTTGAATATATCAATCGACTTTCCGACCATAAGTGCGGAAATAAGTGAGTTTTTATCGGAGCCTTCTTTATATAAATTGAATCTCCAGTTTTCGTTTGCGTTATCCAAATAGAATTTTGCGGTTTCCGCAATTGACTCCTGATACGCAATTTCATATGCGATTTCATAGGAATCACAGTCATCATACTCAAACGTCGCCAGATAGGACATTGCGTCGTCGTAAGTTTGCTGAATATTGTCCGATGAGTATTCATATCCGAGGTAATCATTTGTTATATTAAAGAAATAAGGAATGATCAACGCAATAATAAGGACGAGGATCATCATAATTTTAAAACTCAGCTGACTGAATATTTTGATCAGTTCATTTTTCAGTAACGACATGATAATAGTCTCCTCTTTCAGCGTGCTTTTTCGTCTGCTTTTGTTATTTCAAGAAAAGCGTCTTCAAGCGAACGTTTTCTCGGTATAACCGCATTAATTTCTATATTCTCTGATACTGCGATTTTTATCGAGTCAAAAATCTTGTCATGCGGAACGGATGAAACAATAATACCTTTTTCGTTTTTGGATGTATATCCTGCTCCGGAAAGTGCGGCGCAAAGTTTTTCGGCGTCCTCAGCATTAACAGGATGGATTTCGATATCGGTCAATACTATTTCTGTTTCTGTGGCTGTGTTTTCTTTTAACTCATCAATATATTTTATAGTAAGCAGTTTGCCTTTATCAACAATACCTACTCTGTCGCACATCAGCTCGAGTTCGGCGAGCATATGGCTTGAAACGAATACGGCGACACCGTTTTCATGCGATATCTTTTTGAGAATTGTTCTCAGATCATGTATTCCCTCAGGGTCGAGTCCGTTTGTCGGCTCGTCAAGAACAAGTAATCTCGGTTTGTGAATCAGAGCCTGTGCAAGTCCGAGTCGTTGCCTCATACCGAGAGAGTATCTGCTGATTTTTTCTTTTTCTCTGCCTTTCAGTCCGACCATGCTCAACACTTCGTCTATTCTTTGTTCGTCGACTTTGCCGGTCATTCTCTGATACTGTCGAAGATTTTCTTCGGCGCTCAGATATTTGTACATTTCGGGGTTTTCTATTATACCGCCTACTTCTGCCATTGCTTTTTCAAAATCGTTTTTGAGATTGTAGCCGCAGACGGTTATCTCTCCCTCTTCCATATTGAGAAGTCCGAGAATAAGTTTGATTGTCGTTGTTTTCCCCGAACCGTTAGGTCCCAAAAAACCGAAAATTTCGCCGGCATTCAGATCAAGCGAAATATCCGAAAGAATCTGTCTGCCTCCCAGCTTTTTCGAAAGGTGGGAAATCGACAGAACGTAATCGTTGTTGTCAGACATAATATATCCTTTTTATTGTATTGTTTTATTTTATTATACCATAATCCTGATCTTAAATCAATATCGGGTTTTTGACTTAAAATTCATATTTATTTAAAAGAAGAGGCAGTTCTTTTACTTGATATTTTTCAAAAAAATTGATATACTTTTAAGTATATAAAGGGGTGATATTGATGCTTTATATTATCGACAGCGCAAATATCGAAAAAATAAAAGAATGTATAGAGTTTTATCCGATAGACGGCGTTACTACAAATCCGACTATTATTTCCAAAGAACATGCGGGATTCCTTCCTTTGATACAGTCAATTCGATCAATAATCGGTCCTGACAGAATGTTACATATTCAGACCACTCAAAGTAAGGCAGAAAAAATCATAGAAGAGGCTCTCGTTCTCCGTGAAATTGTCGGCGAAAAATTTTATATTAAAATTCCGATTTCGCCGGAAGGTCTCAAGGCAACGATGGCGCTCAAAAAAATGGGTATCCATGTAACCATTACCGCAATTTTCACACAGCAGCAGGCGATGCTTGGTGCAAAAGCCGACGCTGATTTCGTGGCTCCTTATGTAAACCGTCTTGATAATATCGTAAGTGACGGCGTTCATGTCGTAGAAGAAATAGTTGAACTCTTTGCAAAACATAATATACAAACAAAAGTTCTTGCCGCTTCATTTAAAACAGTCGAACAGATTCACAAAATAACAATGAGCGGGTGTCAGGCAGTCACGTTAAATACCGAATTGTTCAAGTCACTTACTTATCATCCTCTTACGCAGTATGCAATAGATGATTTTAATGCCGATTGGGAAAATGTTTACGGAAACAAAAAAATACTTGATTTAATAAAAGAATAGAAGGATTTCAATATGAAAGACGAAACTAAATGCCTGCATTCAGGTTATACTCCTAAAAATACCGAGCCGAGAGTTGTTCCCATCGTTCAGAGCACGACTTATGTCTTTGACAATACAGAGGAAGTAGCCGCCGTTTTCGACGATCCTACAAAGGCTCTCATTTATTCACGCTTTGCCAATCCAACCGTTATGGCAGTCGAAAATAAAATTGCCGATCTCGAAGGCGGTATCGGAGCAATGTGCACAACATCCGGTCAGGCAGCCAATCTTCTTGCCGTGCTTAATATCGCAAAAGCAGGCGACAGCATTATCAGCACCGGTGAAATTTACGGAGGAACTATAAATCTCTTTGCCTTTACATTCAAGAAAATGGGAATTGAATGTATTTTCGTCGATAAAAATATGTCCGATGAAGAAATAGGGAAAGCATTCAAGCCAAATACAAAAGCTGTTTTCGGTGAAACAATCGCCAATCCGGCGCTTACGGTTTTCGATATCGAAAGATTTGCAAAAATTGCGCATGCTCACGGAGTCCCGCTTATCGTTGACAATACGTTTGCAACACCTGTGCTCTGCAAACCGTTTGATTTCGGTGCAGACATTGTCGTTCATTCCACAACAAAATACATGGACGGTCACGGCACAGGCGTAGGCGGTGCAATCGTTGACTCCGGCAATTTCGACTGGATGGCACATGCGGACAAGTTCCCCGGACTCTGCACACCCGACCCCACCTACCATGGGGTATGCTATACGGAAAAATTCGGCAAACTCGCATTCATCTCCTAGGCGACCTGCCAGCTGTTGCGTGACTTCGGCGCGATACAGAGTCCCCAGCACGCGTTCTATCTGGGCCTGGGCCTTCAGACACTTGACGTGAGGGTGCGCAGGCACAACTCCAGCGCGCGCCGCATCGCCGAGTGGCTCCGGGAGCAGAAGGAGGTCAAATGGGTAAGCTTCCCCG
>JAZQQT010000004.1:0-2172 GCA_045629205.1 Eubacteriales bacterium | reverse complement strand
GCATTTTCATTCATAAAAACTTGTTAGCATAAATCGGCGCCTTACGCTGCCCTGTTTCTGTAAAATGTAACACCGTAGCCGTGTATATCATCCGCCGTATGGCGGTATCTCATCACGGCAACGCCGTGTATTGTTTTCCTGCGGCTTGATGATATGCAATTCCTACGGAATTGATGAGATACAGCCCTTTTGGACTGATGAGATACAACTCCTTCGGAGTTGATGATATACAAGGCTTCGCCTTGATTTATTTAATGAAATATGGTAGTATATTTTTGAAAGGTGTGGTTTTATGGCAAACAACTATTTACTTGAATATTCCGAGCAGCTTGCAACAGCTATAGAAATGCTTTGCCGAAATATCAAAGCACCATCCAATACCATTTTTCAAATCCGCAAAAGTTCCAGTAGTGTTTATGCTAACATCCGTGAAGCGAATTACGGTCAAAGCAAAGCGGATATGCTTTCAAAATTTGAAATTGCAACAAAAGAATGCAGTGAAACTGAAGGTTGGCTCAAATTATTATTCAATTCAAACGATATTGATGAAGATACATATAAAAAGCACCGAAATTTGTGCGGAAGAATAAGGCGAATGCTTATTGCAAGTTCTAAAACACTTAAAAATTCTGACAAACCCAAATCTTCGGGAGAAAAACAGTCATGAATATCGAACTTATTCCTTTGCATCCCGAAGATAAAGATATATCAGATTTGAAGAAGATACACACTTCCTTGTCTGTTGCAAAATACATTTCCATATCCGAAAATTACTTTGACTATGTTACAAATACGAACGGAGTAATTTATTATAAAATAATATGGAACGGTATATTAGCAGGTGGAGTTCATTGCGAATATGCAGGCGGAACAATGTTTATGAGTGTATGTGTTGATGAATTATACCGTCGTCGCGGTATCGCCGAAGCGGCATTAAATCAACTGTTTCTTACGCTGACAAGCGATGTGGATGTGATCGAAGTGAGCATTGAAGAAACAAATGTACCGTCACTTTTACTTTTTCAAAAACTCGGTTTTTCAAAAATCGGCAAAGAAGATGAATTGATAACCCTGCGAAAGTTATTACGACGATAAATCCCGGCTTTTTGAGGTGTACCTTTTACTCGTTCTTACCTCAAATATGTACCTTTGGTCGCTTTTAGACATAAAAGAAACGTCTTTTGTCTGCCAAGGCAAAAGGCGTTTTTTGTATCTCATCACGCCATAGGCGTGAATATAATATTCTGCAGCTTGATGATATACAAGGCGTTGCCTGGATTTATCAACCGAAAAGCTCTGAAATTTGACAAACCGATACATACTATGATATCATTTTGAAAAAAAGGAGGTTTTACAATGACAAAGAAAATAATTTCGGTTCTTCTCGCAGTAATTACGGTTGCCGGCTTTGCGATTTCCGCGGCGGCATATTCCTATATTGACCGTGATGCGGTCGTCGGTGAGGATTTTTCCGTATCGTGGAATCAGATGAGCGATTATGAATACGATATGTGTATTTATGCTCCCGACAGCGGCTCACCGACCTATGTTAATTTTAATCAGTCCGATATAGTAAGAACCGGCAATGTCAATACCATTCCCGGCAGTTTCCTTAAAGCGGCAGTTCAGGAAAGAGCCGCTGAGGACGGGCTCAGCGGTGTTGTGACTTTCGAACTGAGAATAGACGAGGACACAGGCGATGACGAGGATATTTCATATTCACTGTTCACCGTTGACCTGAATCAAATGAAGGTTACAAACGGCAAATTCAATCAGATTGACACGGTTGAATTGACTCTTGATTTTTCAGACCGCGAAAATCCCGTAAAGTGCAGTACACCGCATGTCGCCGTTGGCGATATCATTGATGAGCATGAGGGTATTCCCTTTAGTGAGATTACGAAAACAGGTGACTACACACTGGATATTTATCTTACCGCAGATGAGGGATACTATATTTTTGCGGGCTTTACGGTAACGGTAAACGGCAAAGAGGCCACCGTGGAGAGAACGGACACCTGGCATGATGAGGCAATTGTTGCCGTTACGGTCAACCTTACCGAGGATGAGGTAAACTCCGTATCCTTCTTTACAAGAATCATCAACGCCATCAAATCATTTTTCAGAAGTATAGCAGACTTTTTCAGAAATATTTTTGCTCCCGCCAGATGA
>JAZQQT010000003.1:0-23693 GCA_045629205.1 Eubacteriales bacterium | reverse complement strand
CTTTTTTATTTTTTATGCTATATTATATCAAAAAAATACGGAATGTCACGTTTGACGAAAGTCGAATAATTCACGTTCGCTTCGCGAACGCCTCTCTTTGCGGCAGCGCCGCAAGCATCTCTTTCGCCGCAGGCGATGTTCGGCATCGCCGAACACATCTCTTGAGCGTAAGCTCCGTTTGCGAAGCAAACGCATCTCTTTGCAGCTCTGCTGCAAGCCTCTCTTTGCGGCAGCGCCGCAAACATCTCTTTTGCCGCAAGGCAAAACCGGAGTCACCGTTATGATTGCCAAAATATTCAACATGCAGAAATACTGTCTCCGTGACGGGCCGGGCGTGCGGACAACCGTCTTTTTTGCCGGCTGTCCTCTCCGCTGCCGCTGGTGTCACAATCCCGAGGGAATGACAGGCAAAAAGCGGCTGTTTTTCGACAAAAATCGCTGTATCGGCTGCGGTCTCTGTCTTCAGACAGGGTGCGGAGCACAGATTTTCTCGCCCGACAGATACGTTGACCGTGATCTCTGCAAAAACTGCGGCGCCTGCGCCGATCTCTGCCCTGCCGGAGCCTGCGAAATGCAGGTAAAGGAAACCGAAGTCGCCGATATTGTCCGCGAAGTCGCCGAGGACGCGGCGTTTTATATAAACGGCGGCGGACTTACCGTTTCGGGCGGCGTGCCAACCATGCAGCCCGCCGCTCTTATCGGGCTTCTCCGTCTCGCAAAGGAAAAAGGCATAAACACGGCGATAGAGACCTGCGGCGTTTTCCCCTCCGAACTGCTGACCGAGCTTATCCCGCTGACCGATTTGTTTCTGTGGGACTTCAAGGACAGCGACCCCGAAAGATTTCACCGCAACACAGGCGGAGACCTCGGTAAAATCATAAAAAATCTGCATAAAG
The DNA here is from genome assembly GCA_045629205.1 of Eubacteriales bacterium. Taxonomy (GTDB): domain Bacteria; phylum Bacillota; class Clostridia; order Oscillospirales; family UBA644; genus JAZQLP01. The sequence continues at coordinate 22,797 of JAZQQT010000003.1, read as the reverse complement.
CCGATGACCTTGACGCAAAAATCCGCCTGCGCTGTCTCCTTATCCGCGGCGTAAACACCTCGCCGGAGCACGCGGCGGCAATAAAGGAGCTCGCGTCATCGCTGAAAAACCTCGACGGCATCGATTACATACCCTATCATCCGATGGGGCAAAGCAAATACTCCCGCCTCGGTATGGAAAACGGCTTCGACTCGGAAGAGCATATCCCAACCGACGGCGATCTGCGGCTCTTCAAAGAAAACATATAATATTCAATCTCAAAAAAAACAAGGCTGTTCTTAGAGACAGCCCGATACGGATGTTTTTCGGGATATGGATTTTGTTCGTCAAAATCCGATGCTCGGGGGAGGTAAAGATGTGGACAAACTTGAATTTGCGAAGGAAATGAAATAATGGAATTTTCGGAATTGATAAAAAGCAGATTTTCTGTCAGAGAATTTGCAGACCGGAAGGTCGAAAGAGAAGTAATAGAAAAGATTCTGACGGCCGGTCAGGCAGCTCCTACAGCCTGCAACCGTCAACCGCAGAGGATCTTTGTGATCGAATCTGAAGAAGGTTTGACAAAATTCAGAAAATGCACAAAATCTCACTTTTTTGCGCCCTTAGCTTTCCTAGTCTGCTTTGACAGGAATGAATGCTGGAAGCGAGAGTATGACGGCAAGTCATCCGGGAATATAGACGCTTCGATCGTATGCACACATATGATGCTTGAAGCCGCCAATCTGGGTGTGGGTTCCACTTGGGTCATGCATTATATTCCGGAAGCTGTCACAGTAGAGTTTGAGTTGCCGGATAATCTGGAATCCGTTGCATTATTAGTCATGGGCTATCCCAAGGAAGGGGTAACACCGAGTCCTTTACATTACAAGACGAAGCCCTTAGAGGATACAGTCGAGTTTTTATAATAAAAAACTTGTTTGCGATGATTTCCGCTTGCAGAATAAAATAAAGAATCCGCCGAAGGGAATTCCTTTTCGGCGGGTTTTCATATAAAAACATCCTTATGAGGCTGTGGCGTTCCGAACAGCCTTTCTTTTTATATTCTTCTTACCAGATTACCACACGCTTGGACGGCGCGATATACATCTTGTCCTTGCTTGTAACCTTAAAGGTTTCATACCACTCGGGGAAGTTTCTCGGGGGCATATTTGCTCTCAGAAGCTTGGGTTCGTGAACGTCGATACGGAGCAGAAGCTGCTCATACTCGGGCTTTGCCTTCATGCACCATACCTTTGCCCAGTTGACGAAATATTCCTCGTAGTTTGCATCCTTCATTCCCGACATTATATCGAGAGTGCATGCCATACCGCCGTTGTCGGCGATATTTTCGGACACGATAAGGGTGGCGTTTACTTCTCCGGCAGGAAGAGTGATGCCCTCAAACTGCTTTATCATCGCCCTGGTGCTCTTGCCGAACTTTTTGTGGTCCTCTTTTGTCCACCAGTTGTTCAGATTTCCGTTTTCGTCCATCTGAGCGCCGTTGTTATCGAAAGCGTGGGATATTTCATGACCGATAACCGCGCCGATTCCGCCGAGGTTCTGGCTTCTCGTCTGTTTAATCGAATAGAACGGAGCCTGAAGGATTGCCGCAGGGAAGGTGATGTCGTTGGAGGTCGGGTTGTAGCATGCGTTTACCATATGTCCGGGCATTACCCAGACGCTCTTGTCGACGGTCTGATTGATTTTTTCGAATGAATCGAGCCTGTTGACCTTGCTCAGCTCTTTTACCATTGCGTAAAGCGAGCCTTTTTCGTTGAATACCATTTTGTCGTAGAGCTTGTCAACGGCGTCGGGGTATCCCATCTTTACCCTCATGGTCGAGAGCTTGAGGATGGCTTTTTCCTTTGTGGAATCGGAAAGAATGGCGCTGTTGCCGACTCTCTTTTTGTATGTGTCGATGATTTCGTTGACCATCTCAACAACGTCCTTCTTTGCCTCTTCGCCGAAATATTTTTCGCCGTAATACAGTCCGATGGGCTCGGAATAATAAGAGCCTGCAAGATTGTATGCGAATTTTTCGGGCTTGGGAATACTGTTCACGCCCGTTAAAGCTCTCTGGAAGGTCGAACCGAGCTCACGCAGCTCTTCGCTGAGAAGTCCGGTCGCGTTAAGAAGGACTTTTACATAAGCCCAATGCTTGTAAAGCTCAAAATTCTCCTCGTTGAAAAGCGTCGAAAATCCTTTGAGGAAGCGGACATCGGCAACGATTGTCTTTTCGGGAACACAGCCGAGGACCTTTTCTATAAGCTTCTTGTATTTTACGGGGCGGAGAAGCGTGCCTACCCTTGTGGATGTCATGGGATTGTAGGCTTCGGTATATTTGCTCCATTCCTCTCTGCTCTTTACGAGAGACGCTATTATTTCGTCGAAGCTTACGGCGTCTTCGAGTATCTTATTCTGTTCCTCTTCGGAAAGCCCCGTATATTTGAGGACCGCGGAGGTCATGCCTCTCCATATTCCCATAAGAGCGGCCTTCTGATCCTTCATTTCCTCTTTGTAATAGGTCGTGTCGGGAAGAAACGTTGCGGGACCCGAAACCATAAGGCAGTAGCGGTTGCTGTCCTTCATATCGACGGACACCTCAAAATCAAACGGAAGCGGGAAACCGTCGAGCGCGAGATCCTTAAGCACGCGGTTAAAATGGGCTATGCCCGTAAGCCTGTTGATTCTGTCAAGACTTTTGAGAACGGGCCTGATCCCCGCTCTGTTTCTTTTCTTCACGTTCTTTGCCGCCGCATAGAGAACGCACGCTCTCTTCATATAATCGTTGGGGTATTCTCCGCTTTTGCAGAATGCGTTAAGATCAGCGATAAGTGTCTTTTCAACGCCGTCCGACAAATCCGCGAATCCGCCGGTTATGGGCTTATCGTCGGGTATAACGGCGTTTTCGAGCCATTCGCCGTTGACATAATTATAAAGGTCATCCTGTATTCTGACTTTTTCCATCACAGTCTCCTGTTGTTTTTTTTCTATATTATGCACCATTTTTGAGGTTTTGTAAAGACTTTTTGCAATAATACGAAAAAAAACGCGAAAAAACCGTGATTATCCCAGAACTCTCACGGCAAGCTCGGGATAGAGCGTCTTGAATCCGTAAAGGGTATCTATCGAAAGAGTCTGCGTCTTTGTGTCGATATCGTAATCAAAGGTCACTCGCAGACTGATACCGTCGTAGCTCGTAACGTAGCTTTCGGCTCCGAGCGCCTTTTCGAGAGGACGGGAAACAAATCCGAAGGCGTTGCGGTTAAAGGCAAGGTTTGCGGCGTGGTCTCCCGTAAGAGTGACCTCGGTTCCCGAAGATACGTTCGCGGCAAGGCCGGGATATATCTTTGCCGTTATCTTGGCGGATTTTATCTCGGCAGCCTCTGTAACGGCATATGTATTGCCGTCCACGGTAAGGATATCTCCTTTTACGAGCGTGCCCGAAAGAGTGCCCGAGCTTGACGCATTTATCACTATCTGCGTCGCACCTTTTACGGCATCCGCCTGTATCTGCAATGACGTGGTGGCGGCAAGAGTGCCGGCGGTATGACTGCATACCTGCTGCGACATATAGTTGTCAAAGCCGATGACTCTGCCTATCGCTCCCTGACGGAGCGCTTTTGTCGTGCCCGATTTCTCGGCGTTTACAAAGGCGGGAAGCTGCTGGAATTCGGCAAGTGCGGCGCTGTTCCACACGGCGTATCTGTCCCCCATCGGCGCCTTGCGGTCGTTGAGCGACTTTGCGGCATTGGCAAAATCGTCGAGTCCGTCGGGCGTGGTTCCCGCCGTTCCCACAACGTATGGGATATCCTTGTAAAGAGCAAGGCCGTCGGCATTGATTTTTTCGGCAAGTGCCACGGCGGCAGGCTCGAGAACGCTCTTTTTCAGGCTTTCAAGCGAAAGAGTAAGCTCCTTTGAGCTGAGAGCCACCGAAACGTCGGCGATTTTGTCCATCGTAACGAGGACGTTCTGTTCGTTCACGTCCTGCACCGAAATAGAGCCTCCGAATTCGTTTGCATGATAGACGGGCGGCTTTCTCACCTGAACCGTATCACCCTTGTGGGCGAACGCTTCGCTGAAATCGTTGTGCGAAAGCGCCGGAAAAACAAGATTCGCTTTAAGAAGCGGTAATGTCGCGCGGGCAATCTCCTGCGCGGTTAAAAAAGTATTGGGCATTTATTATCTCCTTTTGATTCTGATTTTTCATAACCGATAACGGTGACGATACGGCTGTCCGTTACATAAACGCATAGCCGAACCTCTCCCACGAGTATTCCTCGGCGTCGGCGGTGTCAATATCCACGGTGCCGTCGTCGAGTCTCGTGTCGGGTTTCACGGGGTCCCATATCTGCGAGGCTGTGGAATCGATAACGGTCACGGCGTCGGCGAGGACCGTCCACTTTCCGGAAGCCATCATGCCCGACTTCGCACAGATACGCTCGTTTATCGGCTTTTTGAGGCAGTCTCCCACACGGACCGAGAGACCGTCAAGGGCGGCGGCTTTACGCAATCCGTTCACGAGATACTGGTTTTCGCAGTCGCAGAAGGCAAACCTCACCTCCGCGCCGTATTTTTCCTCCACGCTTCTCACAAACGCGACAAATTCGCTGTCTATACGGTCGGGGCATATCTCCCCCTTGACCCCCGCAACGGTTTGCGAAGCGAGGATACACACGCCCCGCCTGTCTTTGAGAATACCCGCCGCCGCGAACGCGGTTTTGGATTTGTTTCCGCCGAAGTCCACGCCAACGGTCACAAACTCCACCTCTCCGGGCGGAGTCGGAACGATGTATTTTTCGGGATTTTGGGCAAAGGACGGAAAGATCAGCCCCTCGCCCGCCACACGTTCCCCGAGGATACTGCGCTTATACCATATGCTTCCGGGGTCGTATTGCGCCTCTATTTCGCGCCGACGTTCCTCGCTTACCGACATGTTATCCGCCATTGTAAAATGCATGTAATTCACCCTAAGCAGGTCATTCTTTCGGTAACTGTCGATAAAATCGCGGTAGATCGGATGGGCGGGATAATCGGGATTGAGGTCCCAGAACACCTTTCGGGATTTTGCCGCCAGCTGGCGGTTAAACGCCTCCCGCAAAAAACATTCCTCGCCCGGCGCGATATAGTGCTTGTTTATCTCGGTGGCGATCCACATTCCGAAGGAGCCGCCGCGTATCTTCTTGTAGCTGTCCGCCTTGCCGCCTCCGGCAAAAATCACCGCCTTTTCCCCCGTGGAGGTGCGGACGAAAAGACAGGTATTGCCGCGGTGCTTTCCCCACCTGCACCTGCCGCGGAAAATATGCTCCAGCCCGAAGCCGTTGCAGTCGCCGATATTAAGACAGGCGATCGGCAGGGTAACTCCCGTGGCAAGATGGATACGGTCGGGACTTTTTTCAAGGGCGAGCGCAAAAGCGATGACGTTGCAGACCGTTTTCCCCGACCTTACCGCCCCTTCGGCAATATTGAAAACGGCGTCTTGGCAGCCGCGGATATATTCTTTCTGCCGTTCCGAAAACGGCGCGAACCCGATTTTCTGTGTTTTCTTCATTATTCGTTCTGTTATCTTTCGTCCGTCAACCTGTTTTCGGCAAAATCATTCTTCCACCTGTGCCTGAATTGCCGAAAAGTCCTCTTCCTCGCTCTCCGGCTCGTTCGCCCACATGCCGAGATAGTAGCCCAGCCGTGAAAGAGCGGTCTCCTTGTTGTAAAGCTTCACCTTGAGCCCCGTCGAGCTTTTCGATATCTCCGAGAGGACCGACGTGTCCTTCTTTTTCAGCGACTTCGGGTCTGCCGTCACCGTTTCGCCGCCCTTTCCGTCCGATGTCAGACAGACAAAGTCGCCCGCGTCGGCAAAAGCGATTTTGCAGAGCTCCAGCAGTATTCTTTTTTTCAGCGCCTCTCCGTCGTCGCAGAGAAGAGAGTAATTTTCTTTCTTTTTCCTCGTTTTAAGCATAAAAAAACCGCCGTCCGATTTCGGGCGGCTTTCCTTTTCCGTTTTGTTTACGTATATATTTTACCACACTTTTCGCTTTTTTGCCGGAGCCCGACGAACATCATCAGAACGTAAGCCCGACATCATTGGAAATAATAAATGATTTCTCCGCCTGCTATGGTATGAAACAATTAAAACACATCGGTTCACGGTTTGTCACGGTTTTATCGTCCGTCCTGTTCTTTATCGGTTTTTTCCGTATTCTGCTTTTTTTTCAGCATTTCAAGCGTTGCTCTGACAGAAGCCTTGCTTTCGCTTTTCTCGGCGGCATTTTCTATGACCGAATCAATGTTTTCCTCACCGAGAACACCGGGATACTTTTCTTTAAAAGCAAGCAGCACGGATTTCGTGTTCTGCTCGCTTTCACGGATCGACGCATACATTTCTTCAAAACTGCCGTTATCCGATACAGCCTTGATGAATGAAACGGCTTTTTCGTCGATTTCGTTCCAACCGCCATACAGATTCGTGATCGCTTCGCTGATTTGCTCAAAGGTGATCGGATCGTTTTGCTTTTCGTGTTCGGCAAGGATTCCGATAATATCCGAAAGGTCGTTTTTATACTCTCTGCCGGATCTGAGTTTCATAGCGATCAGATATTCTCCCGATATGGTTCTCACGTTCAGTACCTGATTGAAAGTTCTGTATGGTTTTGAAAAGGCAGACAACTTCGGCGAATAAGAGGATGTTTTCATAAAGTCGGCATTGTGCCAGCCGTTCGGAAGACCGAACCTGTCTCCGACATGACATATCGCATCCTTCATGATCCCCATCGCCGGAATGATCGCATCTATATCGGTCGTCATATTGCGGAACCCATAGTTTTCGATGATTGCCGCACCGCCTATAAGGACGATCTCAGCCGGCGTGTTTCTGCCGCCGAGCTTCTTATACTCTTTGGAGAGTTCTTTAAAATAAAGGTCTATGTTCTCCTTTGTGAATTCTATTGTATTATCAGACAATGTTTCTCACCTCGTTTTCTACGATATTGAACCGTTTGAATTCGGGTATTGCTTTGTCCCACGCTTCCTTTTTCGCCTGATCGGAGTTCGCCGCCAGATCCTGAGCAAGAACGCTTGACGGATATATAACGGAAGAAAGCTTCATCGAGCGTAACCGGTCATATTCCGAACACTGAGGCACATTATTCACACGGCTGATATAATCAAACATCGCAAGCAGATACAGACACTCGGGATACCATTTCAGATCGTAATAATCGGTGATCTCATCACTGTCAAGCAGGTCGGCAAGAAAGTCGATATCGCCGAGTTCTTTCAGCCTATGACAGACATTGCTTTTGAAAAGTTCAAACGCCGGGCGTGTTTTCATATACGGAGCAATCAGTTCCTCCACGCTGGTGTCAAGTGCCTTTGCGATTTTATATACGGTTTCGGCATTGCATTTTGTCAGTGTGGTTTTGTTATTAATTAAATCGTTTATGGTCATATACGGCACATCGCTGTCCTTTGAAAGCCGATATGCGGATATTTTTTTATTTTCGACCAGTCTGCCGAATGTCATACTCTCAACTCCTTTGCCACTGTATTATAACGGATAACCGTTATAGTGTCAATAGCATCCGAAAAATTGTCAAAACATATTTTTCGAAAAAAAAAGAGTTTTCGGCGGCGGCTTTCCTTTTCCGTTTTGTTTACGTATATATTTTACCACACTTTTCGCCTCTTTCCGGGAAAAAACAAAAAAATTCCGTTCGGTCGGAGCAGCCGCGCCCGATATTTCCCATAACCAAGCCAAAAAGCAAAAATCACGCTGAGGAAATGTTCGTTTTTTCGTCACAGTTCACGCAAAAAAAGATTATTGTTTTAAGTTGCATTTTAACTTGTTTGTGATATACTGTATACGTATAAATTTTTTTCAAAAAGACGGTGATACAATGATTCGTATTTCAGGCGTTTCCAAGCAATTCAAAAATGAGACCGCCATACGCTACGGAGACCTCACCTTCGAAGACGGCAAATCCTACGTCCTTCTCGGCGCATCGGGCTGCGGCAAATCCACGCTTCTCAACATGATTGCCGGCATTCTCTCCCCGAGCGAAGGCGAAATCGAAATCGACGGCGAGATAATGAGTAAAAAAAGTCAGAAAGAAAAAGACCTTTTCCGTATAAAGAATATCGGCTTTGTTTTTCAGGATTTCAAGCTCATCACCGAAATGACGGCGGCAGACAACATAAACATCCTGCGCCTTGAAGGGATCGACACGTCGGGAGCCGGCGAGCTTTTCGATCAGCTCGGAATATCCGATAAAAAGAACAAAAAAGTCCGCACCATGTCGGGCGGCGAAAAGCAGAGAGTGGCAATAATCCGCGCTCTCGTCAAAAATCCCCCGATAATCCTTGCCGACGAGCCCACCGGCAACCTCAATTTTACCATCGGCGAGCAGGTCGTCGAGCGTCTGTGCAGCGTCGCAAAGGGTAAGACCCTCATCGCCGTCACCCACGACGAACGTCTTACAAAATATTTCGACGAGGTCATAGACATGAATTCCGTCACGGGCCGTGTCGAAACCGCAAAGGAGGGTAACTGATATGTTTTCGTTTGCTCTCAAAAACCTCGCGATAAAAAAAGTTCAGGTGATCCTCGTCGTTCTCTCAATAGTCCTTTCGGCGGGCGTCGGTGTCCTCGCATACAATATCGGCGAGCAGGTCAGCGACGGCATCACCGGCAATTCCGGTTATTATTCCGCCATTATCGGGCCCTCCGGAAGCAAATCCCAGCTTGCCATGAACACCATGTATTTTGCCGACGAGCCCCTCGGAACGATACCCTATTCCGTTGTTTCCGACCTTCAGCGCGACAGCCGTGTAAACCTTGTTATTCCCTTCTCCATGGCGGACAGCTACAGCGGTTACTCCTGTGTCGGCACCACTCCGGCATATCTCGATAACAAAACCGTTGCCGACGGCAGGATGTTCGACGAATCCGCGACATTCGAGGTCGTCCTCGGCGCAACCGTCGCCAGAACCTGCGGCCTCAAAGTAGGCGACGTCATCTACACAAGCCACGGCACGGGCGAGGAGCATCACACTCCGCTCACCGTTGTCGGTATTCTTGAACAAAGCCATTCTTCCTTCGACAATATAATTTTCACCGAGTTCCGCACCATTTGGGACGTTCACGGTCACGAAGAGGGCGAAGAAGAGGATCACGACCACGACCACGAAGAGGGCGAGCACGACCACGAAACAAATATGGTCTGCGCGATCCTCGTAAAGACCACCAATCCCGCCACGGCAATGACCGTTGTAAACGATTATAACGGCAGGATCGTTACCGACGAAGACGGCGACAGCTTCACTCTTCAGGCAATAGAGCCGATGGATGCCGTCCGCGGAGTTCTGCAGGATGCCGACAGCACGAAATACATCGTATTCGCTCTCTGCGCCATAATCATGGTAATGAACATCATGATCATTTCGGTCATAACGCTTCTCAATATGTATCACTCGGCAAAAGAAATCAGTCTGATGCGGCTTATCGGCATCGGAATGAACAAAATAAACCTTCTTTACATTATACAGAATGCTCTTATCGGGCTTGTTTCCGTCGTTCTCGCCTTCGGTCTTTCACGTCTCTGCCTGCTCGCCGCCGGCGGTTACGTCGAAAAGATGGGCGTCGTTCTGAATCTCGGAAAGATTTATCCCGCCGAGATCGTCATCCTTGCCGCGATATTCGTCATCAGCATTCTTCCCACTGCGATATGCACACTCTCAATGTCTAAAAAGGACGGTATTAACGAATGATTACTCCTCAGTTGCGTTTCATAAAAAGGGCGGCGGCAGTTTTCCTTGTCGCCGTCCTGCTCCTCTCCGTCTGCGGCTGTTCAAATCCCGCGGAACAAAAAGATTCCTCAAAGCTCTCCTTCAAAGAGGCTCTCAGTTACGATTATCTCAAATCTCTCAACGGTCAGACTGTCACCATAAACGGCTATCTCGCCACCAGCTCCCCCGTTGACGGCTCCTTCATCTTTCTTATGAATCTCCCCTATCAGAGCTGCCCCTTCTGTGTGCCGAACACCTCTCAGCTTTCCAACACGATAGAGGTTTATCCCGCAAAGGGCGAAACCTTTACATACACCAATCAGGCTGTAAAAGTCACCGGAAAACTTGATGTTGCCGCAGAAGACAAGCCCTTCACCGACCTCTACGGCTACGAATTTTCCTTCAAAATAGTCGACGCGGAATATACGATAATCAAAGGCGAGGAGCTCAGCGAAAAAATGGCTCTGTGGCAGAAATTCTCACAGACCTCCGTTATCAACGACATAAACGCCATGTTTGATTTCGTCAATTTCACCTGCGACTGGCCCAACTATTACGTAAACAGCTTCACCGACGAAAACGGTGACGTCATTCCGGGTTATTACCTCTATGCCGGCGACGCGCAGGATTCTCTCGAAGCGGACGGGCAATACGGTTACGGAATGGAAGAAGGCTATTTCGACGGACTTGTCGGCAAAATCAGAGCAATCGACCCAACGGAATTCGAGGATCTCGTAAACATCGTGGCAAAAGCAAAAAGTCTTGCCGAATATGCTCTTTCCGAACTTGAAGCCGGAAACTACACATGCGAAGAGCAGTATGTGGAGCAGTTCGACACCACCGATTTCATCTACACGCTCACCAACGGCGAGGACCTCGTAAACCGCTTCGAAACGGTATATTACGAATTTTCCATGTGGCTCGGCAGCTGGGAAATGTGAGAAGCGAACATCTGTCATTTTAACATTATCAAAAAAAATACTGTCCTTTTTTCTTTTTCGTTCGTATAAACAGATGCAAGGACATCAAAGGAGATAAAAAATATGAAAACAAAAGAAGAACTCAGAACCTTAAAAAACGAAATCGAATCGCTCGGTAAAAAACTCTCCGAGCTTACCGAAGACGAGCTCAAAGAAGTTACCGGCGGCAACAGCTGGAACGAATACTGGGGCGAAGACGGTTATTTCAGACACAAATAGACGTCTCTGAACCGGGAATTACTCACTGCGGAATTTTACGGAAAAACCAACAACCGAAGATGAGGAGTATTCATATTGCCGCAGCGAATCGCAGGAAGAATGCAGAACATACGTATTTGAAAAAACGGTATATGACGAATAAGAAATAACGGATAATGTAATGGCAAAACAGCAGCGAAAAACGCTGCTGTTTTTTTGCTATCTGTCAATAAAATTGCCGGAACCTATACCGAAGAACCGTTCGAAGAACTGTTTGAGTTTCTCGATGATCGTCTGTTTCTTTTCCGCTCTGTTTCCGCCGCCGAAACGTGAAACGGGAGGCATCAGTTTATCAATATCGGTGCCTGTGGTTTTTATTTCACCGTTGCGGAAGGAATCTTCAAGGAATTTTCTCGTTTCCTCTTCTTTCAGCTTTTCATCACGGATAATTTCCGCAAGTTGGCGTTCGCGTTCTGCGGCAACATAGGCGTGCCATTCTGTCATAACATCGTCAACGTCATTGATTCCCGCGATAAATGTTTCGATAAGCATTTTTTTCGAACGCAATTCCGGCGACGAATCAATCGCTTTTCTGATAGAAACAAGCATTTCCCTGTCCTCGCAATGACCGTCGTGGTATTTTTTTACCAGCAGCAGAATATAGTCGATATTGATTTCTATCTGTCTGATAAGTTCCACTTCAAAAACAATATCGTCGGTAATATCGGTGCTGTCTTCTCTTTCGCGTCTGCTTTTCCATTCATCGCGCAGGTCCTGATAACGACCGAGATAATCCTGCAAATCACGTTCGGGAATAAGCTCTTTACCGGCAAAATCGTCAAACGACGAAAGCAGGTTCCGCATACGGAGAATAGCTCCGAAAAGCGCAATAAAGTCTTTCTGATTCTGTTCGCCCTCGATTCGCGGCATCGAAAGCGGGAATTTCTCCGAAAGGTCCGCCACCATTTCAACATATCCGGGGTGGTGCCTTTCGTCAAGCCCGATAAATCCGTTGTAATAATCGTTAAACGTCTGCATAAGCACGATTCCGTTTGCGTTCTTGTCGCCGAACAGCGAAATCGCCTCCTCGACCTTCTTTTGCAGATTGCGGAAGCAGACGATGTTTCCGAAAGTTTTTATGCTGTTCAGAATACGGTTTGTGCGGCTGAACGCTTGAATAAGTCCGTGCATTTTAAGCCGTTTGTCAACCCACAGAGTATTGAGTGTCGTCGCGTCGAAACCCGTAAGGAACATATTCACAACGATTAGCAAATCAAGTTCCTTGTTCTTCATGCGCAGCGAAACGTCTTTGTAATAGTTCTGAAATCTGTCTCCGTCTGTGGAGTAATTTGTATGGAACATTTCGTTGTAATCCCTGATTGCGCTATCAAGGAAATCTCTTGCCGTCATATCAAGTGCGGAAGTGTCCTCGCTGTTCTCTTCGCCGAGGATTCCGTCGGCTTCCGCCTCGTTTGCGCCGTAGCTGTAAATAGTTGCGATGCGCAGTGCTTTTGAGGGGGCTTCCCTCATCTGTTTTTTAAATTCTTCATAATACAGCTTTGCCGCCTCTATCGACGATACCGCAAGTATCGAATTAAAGCCGTTCAGTCTCTGTTTTTGTTTGATTTCCTCAACCCTGCCTCTTTCGGCGGAGGCTACATCTGAAATATTGGTAAGCGCATTATAAATATAAGATTTATTGCCGCGATATGTTTTTTGGTCAAAATGTTCGAGAATATACTTCGTTATAAGCTGAATTCTTTCGGGCGCAAGATATGCCTTTTCGCGGTCGATATCCCATACTTCTTCGTCCTCCATGTTTTCATCGGCTCTCATCGTTTTGATGTAGTCCACACGGAACGGCAGCACGTTTTTGTCGTTGATAGCGTCCACGATGGTGTAGGTGTGGAGTCGGTCGCCGAAGGTCTGCTCTGTGGTAAAAAGGGCATTCGTATGGTTTGCCGACGTGTTCGCCGCAAAGATCGGTGTGCCGGTAAAGCCGAAAATATGATATTTCTTGAAATTCTTGATGATCGCCGTGTGCATGTCGCCGAACTGACTGCGATGGCATTCGTCAAAGATAATAACGACGTGCTTTTGATAAACCTCGTGAACGGGATTCTTTTTGATAAAGGTCGAGAGCTTTTGAATTGTGGTGATTATGATGTGGCAGCTTGTATCCTCAAGCTGTTTTTTTAGAACGGCAGTAGATGTGTTGCTGTTTGCGGCGCCCTTTTCAAAGCGGTCGTATTCTTTCATGGTCTGATAGTCGAGGTCCTTGCGGTCCACAACAAACAGCACCTTGTCGATATAATCGAGTTGAGAAGCGATCCGCGCCGTTTTGAACGAAGTCAGCGTTTTTCCGCTGCCTGTGGTGTGCCATATATAGCCGCCGCCCGCGACGGAGCCGTATTTTTTGTAGTTCGTCGCGATCTCGATGCGGTTAAGAATGCGTTCCGTCGCCGTGATCTGATACGGGCGCATAACAAGGAGCAGGTTTTCGGATGTGAAAATACAGTATTTTGTCAGCAGGTTCAGAATCGTATGGCGGGCAAAAAACGTTTTGGCAAAGTCCATCAGGTCGGGTATCACCATGTTGTTTGCGTCCGCCCAATATGAAGTAAACTCAAAGCTGTTCGAGGTCTTTTCCTTTTTCGTTCCGCTTGCCGCCCTGTTATCCTTGATTGCGTTAAATCGTGTGCTGTTGGAATAGTATTTTGTATTTGTGCCGTTGGAAATAACAAAAATCTGCACGTATTCAAACAGTCCGCTTCCGGCAAAGAATGAATCACGCTGATATCTGTCTATCTGATTGAATGCCTCACGGATTGAAACGCCGCGCCGTTTCAGCTCGACATGCACCATCGGCAGCCCGTTTACAAGCACCGTAACGTCATAGCGGTTGTCGTGAACGGCTCCCTGCTCTCTTGTAACACAAAACTGGTCGATAACCTGCAATCTGTTGTTGTGAACGTTCTTTTTGTCAATAAGCGTTATGTTCTTTGATGTTCCGTCATCTCTGCGGAGAACCTGCACATTATCTTCCTGTATCCTGCGGGTTTTCTCAACTATGCCGTCGTTCGCGTTTGCTATGGATTCGGAAAAGAATCTTTTCCACTCGTCATCCGAAAAACGGTAATTATTAAGAATTTCAAGCTGAATCCTGAGATTTGCGATCAGCTCTTCTTCATTGTGGACCGATTTGTCTTCGTAGCCCTGTTCGGTGAGCATGCGGATAAAATCCCGCTCAAGCTGGGCTTCGCTCTGATAGCCTTCGTTTTTCTTTGGCAGGGGTTCGTATTCGGTCACGACTGTGTTTTCGGTCGTTTGTGCGACGATGTTGAAGTACGGCATAGTATTTCTCCCAACAGAATTGAACTTATTAATCGGTTAAATCCAAATTCGATTTTGTAAATCTTGAACTTGACGAAATTGCAATTGAATTCCAGTCGTTTAATAGTCTTTCTTGATGCTCAAAAATCCATTCTTGAGCTATTTTTTGCTTTTTGACAGGCAATGATCCAGCTAATATTTCACCGTTATCAATACGTATCGATACCTCATATTTCCCGTATTGTGCATGAACGTGCGGAACAGGGTGCCCTATTTCATTCGTATGAACAACAAATTTGATTCCATTTTGTTCGCCGACTTTGCCTCTGATCTCTGAAATTTCAAAAACATTTTCCAGAAAACAAACTATTTCCGGCGGGAAATTCATTTTTTCAATTATCCAATCCATAGTACACCTATCAAACAACAATTGAGATAATTATTGCGACAACCGCCGCAACAGCGGCGAAAATGTCAACGATATAATTATGATCTTTTATCTTCTCTACTTCAATACTCGCAATACGGAACATTTGCGCAAACAATAGTGCGAGCACGCCAAGCATAAGATACGACGGATAAGCTTCCAATGGAAGTTTGGGGCTTTGCGAGACAATAAACTGAACAGGATAAGAAAGGACACATCCGGCAAAAACGAACCACAGCGCCCATTTGGTGATCGTGAAAAATAAAGAAACAGCAATCTTCATCAAACCGGAAATCGCATGATCTCCGGATATCTTTTTCTTCGGCATAAAGATGATTTTCAAAAAACTACCGATTCTGTTGAAGAATGTAAGAAAGATTTTCGGCAGCCATTTCTTGTCAGAATAATCTTTATAACCGATTTTCTCCCGCCACTCTTCTTGCTCTTTCTTTTGATTCTGCTGCTCGATTTCTTGCTTTTTCAAATCATAAGCAAGCAACGATTCAACGATTACGTTCTTTATTTCTTCCTGCGACATTGTATCGGGAAAAGAAATGTTCAACGGAATTTCTTTTGCTTTTTCAGTTTTGTTTTTCTGTTTCTTTTTTCCGCTCAATTTGTTATCTCATTAAAGGACAATAGTTTGTCCCTATAGTATTTGTACTGTTTTTGTCTTGCCTCGATCTCTGCGGGAAGACCGGCGGTAATATCGTTGCAGAGGGCATCAAAACGTTCAAGAATAGATACAATATGCGCTTGTTCTTCTAATGAAGGCATCGGTATTAAAGCTTTTCCAAGGCCAGTAGCAGATATTGAACATATCTTCCCTTCGGATACATATTTTTTTATTTGTTCATGATACATATTTGAACGCAAATAATAAGATATATACTTTGAATTTTGTGAATGTTTTAGCGTGTAACAAGCATCGTGAACCGCTACATCTTCATCACCTTCCCAAGCAACTCCTACACCAATATCAATGTTGTTTTCGCCTGCTCCAACAATTATTACATCGCCTTTACCTGCGTATCTCATTTTAGAACGTAGTTCTTCTCGAATATGTGATTTTACCGTATCTGCATGCACTCCATAATAGGTATATAGTTCCCCATAATGAATACATGGGACACCTGATTCTGTTGAATCAGCATGAACGAATCGTTTCCCTCTTGTTAATGTCCCCAATGATTCCAATGTAACTAAGTTGTCTTTTTGAGATTCAAAAAATGAATTTAAATAATACTCATACTGTTTCTTTCTCGCTGTAAGCTCCGCTGTAAGCTCCGCTGTAAACTCCGCTGTAAGCTCCGTGAAATTGTCCAGAATACGGACAATTTCACGCTGCACGGGCAGCGGCGGGACGGGGACATTAAGTTCCAACACTGATTTCATGCTCGGATGTTTGATGCCAGACCCTCTATAAAAACTGCCAATTAATTCTATTTGGCTTTGCATCCAATAGAACAGATATTTGTTATCAAGTGCTGTTGTGTCGAGCGATGTGGCAATACGATTGTCTCCGGTAACAAACTTGCCTTTGTAGTATTTTACATTAGGTGTTCCGCCCCAAGGGATACATACTACTTCGCTTTCTGCTAAGTAATCCCCAGCAAGCTCTTCGGTTGTATATCTATCCTTTCCGCTAATTCCTGTAGAAAGATAATATACACCCCCATTAGGTCGTTCAACAGCATCAAATTCAGCAGAGAGATAATACTTGTATGTGATAACCTTACTCTGCATTTTTCTGTCAAGTCCATTGAATTTCTTATCCCATGCTGTCAGCGACCATAATGGTTTGTATTCGACCCCATTTGGGCAATATTCTTTTATCAAATCTTCAAGTTTAGGCATAATCAATAAAATCCCTTGTAAGTTCGTGATTGTTCAACATATTTGTTATAGTCGTCAATATGTTCTTCAACTATTTGTCTTGCTACTGGTTGAATAAAAAATTGAAACATCATTCCCCCATCGTCGCCAATGATTATGCTTTGATCATAATATCCATTTTGAGATCGGCGAATCATCCACGCTTTTTCAAGAATAATTACATCAGTTGCCTCTGCGTGTAAGATTATTCCATTTGGAGAATTATAAACATCCCACAGGATTTCGCGCTGCCCTTGTCGTAAATTTCTATAAAATTTATCTCGCCACTTCATGTTTTTGAATTTTCGCTCAATCTTTCTTTTTGAAACAGTTTGATTCCATTTTTTATAATTTTGAGATATGTAATTTATCACAAATAACAGCGAAAATAATAGTGAAAGCATAAAACACCACGACTGTCTCCACCAAATAACATAACCAACCCATAATACAATACTGAACGATAGCAATAGTGCGTGAATTGAAAGCTTATTAGTAATTTCAGAAATCAATTTTGAAAAAAATTCTTTCATAATTATTCCTCAATTTCCTTGATAATTTTGTCGATTTCCTCGCGCAATTTCACTTCCCTCGCCACGATCTCCGCGATCTCGGCGTTCAGCTTGACGATATCAACTTTTTCGCGGGTATCCTCCGCTTCGACGTAGGTGGAAACGGAAAGGTTATAATCGTTGCCGGCGACCTCGTCATAGCTTGCAAAATGCGAGAAATGCGCGTCCTCGCGGCGCTCGGCGTAGGTATCGACGATGCGATCCATATTCGCCTGCGTCAGCTTATTATTGTTCGTGGCCTTGATGCACTCGTTCGTCGCGTCGATGAAAAGGACTTTGCTGTCTGCCTTGCCTTTCTTCATCACCATAATGCAGGTGGCGATGGACGTGCCGAAGAACAGATTGCTCGGCAGCTGGATCACGCAGTCGATAAAGTTGTTGTCAACGAGGTATTTGCGGATCTTCTGCTCTGCGCCGCCGCGGTACATAATACCGGGGAAACAGACGATTGCCGCCGTGCCGTTCGCCGCAAGCCACGAAAGCGAATGCATGATGAAGGCAAGGTCGGCTTTCGATTTCGGCGCAAGCACTCCGGCGGGAGCGAAACGCGGGTCGTTGATCAGAAGCGGATTCTCGTCGCCCGCCCACTTGATCGAGTAAGGGGGATTGGAAACGATCAGTTCGAACGGCTCGTCGTCCCAATGCGCGGGAGCAATCAGCGTGTCCTCGCAGGCAATATTGAATTTATCAAATCCCACGTCGTGCAGGAACATATTGATACGGCAAAGGTTGTATGTCGTGATATTGATTTCCTGTCCGAAGAAGCCGTTGCGGACAGCATCTCTGCCAAGCACCTTTTCGGCTTTCAAAAGAAGCGTGCCGGAGCCGCAGGCGGGGTCATATACCTTGTTGATTTCTTTTTTACCGACCGTGCCGAGACGGGTCAGAAGTTCGGAAACGTCGGCGGGCGTAAAGAATTCGCCGCCGCTCTTACCGGCGTTGGAGGCGTACATCGTCATCAGATATTCGTATGCGTCGCCGAACGCGTCGATGTCGTGATTTTTCACGTCGCCGAGGTTCATGTCGCCGATACCGTCAAGCAGTTTACACAGGCTTTCGTTACGCTTTGCCACCGTTGCGCCGAGCTTGTTTGAGTTTACGTCAAAATCGTCGAACAGTCCCGCAAAGCTGTTTTCCGATTCGCTGCCCTTTGCGGATTTTTCGATATTATCAAAAACTTTTTCAAGCGTTTCGTTAAGATTTACGTCTTTTGCGGCTTTTTTGCGGACATTGCAGAAAAGCTCCGACGGAAGCAGGAAAAAACCCTTTTCCTGAATCAGCCCCGCCCTTGCCTCTTCGGCATCTTCATCCGACATCTTTGCATAATCAAAGGAAGTGTTTCCCGTCGCCCATTCACCCGCGTTTATATAATTCGTGATGTTTTCGGAAATGTAGCGGTAGAACATCGTGCCGAGCACATAGTTTTTGAAATCCCATCCGTCAACCGCTCCGCGCAGCTCGTCGGCAATCGCCCATATCGTGCGGTGCAGCTCCTCACGTTCCTGTTCTTTCTTGATATCAGCCATTTCATTTCTCCTTTTATTCATTCCGTTAAATCAGCCATAATATGCCGAACCGCAAAAACATTCTGTTACCCCATATTACAATAGTATTATATCACACATAGCCTGTTATTGCAACATTCATAAAAAAGAGATTTATCGCTTGTTGCTCTTTTTTCCATGACGTTTTTATTGTTTCATCTTCGACAAATCAAACAAATCATCGGCTGACAAGCCGATACCTTTAATTCTCTGCACCTTCGAATCTTTTAGCGGCAAAGTCCTTCGGACTGCCGCTTTCCTTAACTCCTCACTCCACACTCCTCACTGAGTAAAATTCCTTACTTAAATAACTCCGAAAACCGAAAACCGAAAATTTTACCACGCTGAAGTATTGAAATCACATCCGATTTATGGTAAAATAAATTAATTACGCAATATTCCCCACATATTCCACTTTCGGAGGAACAAAAATGACAACTGCTCTTTGGTTGATCCTGGCAGCCATCGTGATCTATATCATCATGCTGCTCTTCATCGGTTTCAAAGTAGCCGACAAAAACAAAACGTCAAGCGACTTCTTTCTCGGCGGACGTTCGCTCGGGCCGCTCGTAACGGCAATGAGCGCCGAAGCGTCCGACATGAGCGGTTGGCTTCTTATGGGCTTGCCTGCCGTTGCCATGATGGGCGGACTTGCCGAAGCAAGCTGGACCGCCATCGGTCTCGCCATCGGCACCTATCTCAACTGGCTTATCGTGGCAAAACGTCTGCGTATATACAGCCATAAGATAGACGCTTTCACCATTCCCGATTTCTTTGCCAAGAGATTCGGCGACAAAAAGAAGATACTCACCACCGTTGCGGCGCTTATCATCATCGTATTCTTTATTCCCTACACCGCTTCCGGTTTCGCTGCCTGCGGCAAGCTTTTCTCCTCCCTCTTCGGTATGGATTATATGCTCGCCATGGTAATCAGCGCGGCGGTCATCATCATCTACTGCACATTGGGCGGCTTCCTCGCGGCTTCCACCACCGACTTTATTCAGTCCATAGTCATGACGATAGCCCTTTTCGTTGTCATCGGCTTCAGCGAAGGGCTCGTAAACGGCTTTGAAAACGTATTTGCAAACGTTGCCTCTCTCGAGGGCTTCACAGATCTTTTCCGCGGTCACGACGTTGTAAAAGGCGTTGCCACAAGCTACGGCGCGCTTCCCGTCGCCTCCACTCTCGCGTGGGGTCTCGGCTACTTCGGAATGCCTCACATTCTTCTCCGTTTTATGGGAATTGCCGACGAAAACAAACTCAAGACCTCCCGCCGTGTCGCTTCCGTCTGGGTAGTTATCTCCATGGGCGTTGCCATCCTCATCGGCGTTGTAGGTTATTCGCTTATGAAAAACGGTATTCTTCCGCAGTATGAAAGCGCTTCCGCGGCAGAAACCATCATCGTGGATATCGCGAAATATCTCAGCAATTACGGTTGGATAGCTGCCTTTACCGGCGGTATCATTCTCGCAGGCATCCTCGCTTCCACCATGTCCACAGCCGACTCACAGCTTCTCGCCGCAGCGTCAAGTATCTCCCAGAACCTCGTTCAGGAGACCTTCGGCGTAAAGCTCAGCCCCAAAAAATCGATTCTTCTCGCCCGTCTCTCGGTCATCGCCATTTCGATCGTCGCCATCTTCCTTGCCCGCGACCCCGACAGCTCGGTCTTCCGTATCGTTTCCTTCGCGTGGGCAGGCTTCGGCGCGGCGTTCGGACCTATCGTCCTCCTCGCCCTCTTCTGGAAGCGCACCAATAAATACGGCGCCATCGCCGGTATGATTTCGGGCGGCGCGGTCGTCTTTATCTGGAAATTCGTCGTTCGCACGGCGTTTGCCGGAACATGGCTCGACATCTACGAGCTTCTTCCCGCCTTTATCGTAGGACTCATCGTAACGGTTGTTGTAAGCCTTCTCACCAAGGCTCCCGAACCGGAGATCACCGACGAATTCGATGCCGTAAAAGAAATAATGAAAGCATAACGGACCATATAACGTCAATTCGTTTTGTCAATGGAATTTGCGAATATTCAGCGAATATTCAGCGAATATTCGCTTTTTCGTTTTTCCATAAAGAAAAAGCGGAGCCGAAGCCCCGCTCTGATGGTATTATAAATCACTTTGCCGCAGGAAACCCTGCGGCTTTTGTTATACAAAAAAAAAGAAAAACATTGTGTGTGTAAATTTCTCTTCCGTTCGGTTTTGCCTCTTATCTGTTCTAATCTTTTTCTTATCTTATCTTTTCTATTCTGTAGCGTTAGCCTAACGTTAGGATAACGCAAACCTAACGTTAGGTTTTTCAAAAAACGCGATGATTTCAAGGAAACCGAATTTCAAATTTGCATAATGTCACACATATTTCACACCTGTTTTTGATGACTTCATATATTTTTCACACAAAAAAACTCCACATTCATCCCCTCCACTCCACATTCATTCCCATTCTTCCACGCTTGACATTTTTTTGATTTTGTGATATAAATAGTTGTTCCCGATATGCAAACGTATCATAAACAAAGGAGTATTATATGAAAAAATTTCTTTCTGTCATTGCTCTTATACTGGTAATGACGATGATGGTTTCAACCTTCGCTTCCTGCGGAATAATTGAAAAGATTACCGAAGCCATCGAAAACATCGAAATACCCGACGACGACCCCGATAATCCCGATAATCCGGACAAACCCGATAATCCCGATAATCCCGATAATCCCGACGAACCCGCCGAGCCAACCGTAACGGAAAAACTCGCCGAATTCGGCAAAAAAACCGGTTATGAAATCACGATGAACACAAACAGCGACGGCTACGAATCAACCGTTGTTCTGGGCCGTAAAGGCAATGCCTTCTGGGTAATTACCGACGGTTCCGGTTCCGCTTTTGTTTCAACCGCCGACACCGAGTATGTTCTTTATAGCTTTAACGGCGAAGAATGGGAATCCGGAATGAAAATGCCCACAACGAATTTCGAAGACACAATCGACATTTATCAGTCTATTTATGCCGGAATGCTGTTCTACGCAACTCCCGACAGCTCCTACGATAATCAGGGATCCGCAACAATCGCGGGCCGTCCCTGCCACAAATACAAATACGAGCAGTCATCCTTAGGCGCTTCCGCTTCCATCCTTACGTGGATAGACGACGAGCTAGGTCTTACCCTCAAATGGGAATACGACATCTCGGTAACCGACAGCAGCGGCAGCACAAGCATGGAAGTTTCTTCCTTCAAAACAGGCAGCGACGTTATCCTTCCCGCCTTCCCCGAACCCTCGGAAGATTATGTCGACTACACGGGCGCGCAGGGTTGGCCGGACAACTCTTATACACAGCTGATCCCTCAGGCTCCCGGCACTGTTTTGGTTTCCATGATTGCAAACGGACAGTTTGCCGCACAGACCTCAGGCGTTACCGAAGATGATTACAAAGCATACATAGACGCTGCAAAAGCAATGGGCTTCGACATGGCAGAAGAAGGATATTCCGCAGCCGGTCTCGACAGCAACGGCAACGAACTCGCCGTTGAATTTGATATCGAAGGCGGTCAGATGATGGTTGCCCTTTCCAAAGTCGCAGCAGAATAATTCGATCATAACTGTAATATCCGCGGGAAAATCCCGCGGATCTTTTTAATAAAAAAGCGAATGATAATTATTGCAATACGATATCACTTATTGAACAAATTTCGGCTGTTTAACTTTGCGGAATCTTTATATTGCAATTTATATCATTTTTAACTTTTTTTGTATTCCCTTGCTTTTATGCCGTATTTGTTGTATAATAGACCGCTTATCATTTGAAAGGAACAAATCGGCAGAAAGCCGATAAATCAGAAACATTCATGAAAAAACAGATTTTTGCCGCACTCCTTGCGGTCATCATGCTCGTTTCCCTTCTGTCTGTTGCTTCGTTTGCCGAAGCTGACGAATGGGATTCACTCAAAAAGGCGATTGCCGGCGAAGAACAGGAATCGGTCGACGGCGTTTTTACCGTTGACAACGAACTCGGATTCCGCACCGTTACCCTCTTAAAAGACATCGACGCCGGCGCGGAAAACATCGTTATCGCCGAGAACGTATTCGTCGATCTCAACGGATTCGCTCTTATCACAAC
>JAZQQT010000002.1:0-2387 GCA_045629205.1 Eubacteriales bacterium | reverse complement strand
GAAGCCCGCAAAAACGTTCTCTGTATTGACTTGAGCAAATACGATCTGGACGAGTTTGAAAGCAACCTCGATAACTTTAAAATGCACTATTTCAAGCAGCAGCTCTCGGCAAACGGAAAGGTTCAGACCGTTGCCCGCTGGCCGAACAAAGCTGAATTTGCGTGGTCCGATATATCGGATAATGAGGGTGATTATTCGTATTTCAACATAACCGAAGATCAGGCAAAGCGTTGGGCGGAATCACCTACTCTCGGCTGGTTCGGTTACGGAAGCAACGACTGGCAGTGTTCATATCTGCATGACGGCATCGGAGTAGATACCGAAGCGAATCGGTTTATTATTCCGAACAACCGTGTAAGTTATGCTCCCTGTGAAGACAATATGCCGTTTTATATTTATAATACCCCGTGCGAACTCGATGAACCGGGCGAATATTACCGTGATTATTCTACCGGTATTCTTTATTATTGGCCTGTCGCAGCTCTTGATACCCTCGATATTGCCATCGGTTCTCTTTCGGTTCCGGCATTCAGTTTTACCGGCGGCAAAAACCTTACATTTGACGGCATGGATTTTCAAAACTTTCCGAAAGGTATTTTCCGCGGCGATGCAAACGGCCTTTATATTTATAATTCCGTTTTCAGCAGCTGTTATGAGTTTGTAATTTATCTGGACGGATTTGACATTACCATTGACAGTTGCGAAATGTTCGATATCGCGGCAGGCGGAATGTATGTTATAAGCGGAAAAGGAACAGAAGAATGGTTAGGTACTTTTTCGGGAATCGTTGATGATCAAAAAATCGGAAATCTCAGGATTACAAACAATATATTGCACAATACATCAACGTTTGAGTTAAACCACCATGCGCCTCTTAAATTCGGCGGTTGGGGCGCGTATATCGCCCACAATGTTTTTTATGATGTTCCTCATCATGCCATAGAAGATGCCGGTCCGGTCGGAAACACAGTCATAGAATATAACGAATTCTATCACGTAAGTTACCTGACGGTGGATTCTGCGGCGATTCATATCGGCAGAAGCTGGACGAATCGTAAATATACCGTTTGTTATAACTATTTCCATGATATAGCATGCGAACTTTTTGAAGGAGATCCGGCCGTAGTCTATTTTGACGACTGTTCGGCAGGTGACGTTTGTCATTCCAATCTTATCGTCAATGTAAAAGGCAACGGTATTCAGCTCTGCGGCGGACGTTATCTCTTCGCGTATAATAACGTTCTGGTAAATATCGACGGCTGCGGAATCGCAATGGACGGCAGAGGCTTCGGCTGGGGCAGAGGTGTTTTCTCGTATGAAACCGCGGATACCTGCGGATTTATTTGGGAATTCATCTTCGATTCCTATCAGACGGTTTTGTGGCGTTACTGCATGCCCGAAATACTCTGTGCTCACGAAAGCGACATTTATTTCGAATCGAATGAAACAAGGCATTATGAGATGCCTCACGGAATGGACTGCGCCGGAACGCCCGCTTACTGCCGTGTTTTCAATAACGTCGGATACAAGCTCAATAATACTTTGGAATTGCTCACTGCCGACGATTATAATCCGGATCATCAGTTTGACGAATACGAGCAGTATACGATAGACGGTGTCTGCTACATCAACGGCTGGGCATATCAGTTCAACGAAATCGAAAACAACCTTTTATATACCCGCGATACGGAATCGATTTTCGTCGATCCCGCAAACGGCAATTTCTTCCTTAAAGACGATTCGAGAGTCTATCGCGACCTTGTCGGCTTTGAAAAGTGGGATTACTCCCTTATCGGCCCGCAGAAATAATAAATGTAAATATTATGAGCCGCAATTACGGTTGCGGCTCTTTTCTTATTGCTTTTTTTTTCAATATATAGTATAATTCAGTCATAAAACAAAGGGAGTTGTGTATGAAAAGAATTATCTCTTTACTGCTTGTTCTCATTCTGACTGTCTGCCTTTTTTCGGCATGCCGGAATGAAAACCCGAACGAAGAAAAAGAACCCGAAGTAAACTACGGACTCGTGCTTTACATTTCGCCCGACGGAAACGATGCGAATGAAGGAACGAAGTCATCGCCTCTTGCCACGATAAACGGCGCGGTCGGAAAAATCGCAGACATAAAAGCGTCTTCCGGTCTGCCAGAAGGCGGTATTAAAGTTGAATTTGCCTCCGGACGTTACCGCGTTACCGAAACGATTGATTTTACGTCGGAAAACAGCGGGGAAGAAGATAAGCCCATCGTCTTTGCCGAAGCCGAAGGCGCGACCGTTATCTTTGACGGCGGCGTGAAACTGAATAACGAAGATTTCAAACCGGTCACCGACGAGGCTTTTCTCTCTATCCTGCCCACCGACGAAGCCCGCAAAAACGTTCTCTGTATT
>JAZQQT010000001.1:0-3130 GCA_045629205.1 Eubacteriales bacterium | reverse complement strand
TATTATATCAGCATGTGCTTGTGCGGAAAGATATTTTACAGCGTTAATTCTTTCTGCTTTAGTTAATTTATCCGATTTTGTTCCGATTATACAAAAAGGAAAAGTTTTTGCCAATAAATAATTGAACATTACAATATCTTTTTCTGTTAATTCATGCCTTGAATCTACAAGAAAAAAAATTAATTTAATATTAGAAGAAGAATCAAAATATGAATTAATGATGGTATCCCAATCATTTTGCATATTATGAGATCTTTTTGCATATCCGTATCCCGGTAAATCAACCAGATAAAAATCATTGCAGTCAAAATAATTGATTGAAATCGTTTTTCCTGGTGTCTGACCTGTTCTTGCAAGATTTTTTCTATTGCATATTTTGTTTATCAATGAAGATTTACCGACATTTGATTTACCTATAAAAAGAAATTCCGGTTTTTTCTCTATATTGGGTTCTTTTTCTGTAAAACGGCTTGTGACAAATTTTGCATTTGTAAAATTAACAGACATTTGTTTCCTCGTGTGGTAATAAGGCATTTTTGATTACATCAAAAATAGTTTCAACAGGAAGGAATTCGATAGCTTCTTTAACTTCACTGTCAATATCAGCTAAATCCGCTGTGTTTCCTTTTGGGATCAATACTCTTTTAATTCCGTTTTTATAAGCTGCCATTGTTTTTTCTCTGAGTCCTCCGATAGGAAGAACTTTTCCGTGCAGAGTTATTTCTCCGGTGATTGCGATATTCCCGAATACCTTGCGTGATGTAAGTTCACTGATTAAAGCAAGTGTGATTCCGATTCCTGCAGATGGTCCGTCTTTCGGAACTGCACCTTCGGGAAAGTGGAAATGAATATCTTTTGTCTTATAAAAATCACTATTGATATTTAATGAATCGCTTATTGATCTGACTAAATCAATAGCCGTTTTGACAGATTCTTTCATGACGTCTCCGAGCATTCCGGTCATTTCTGTTTTACCTGTGCCGGGTAATGTTCTCACTTCAATTGGCAGAATTTCTCCACCAACGGACGTATAGGCTAATCCGTTTACAATGCCGATTTTATTCTCTAAATCAAATGAATTATCAAGAAATTTCGG
Organism: Eubacteriales bacterium; assembly: GCA_045629205.1. Lineage (GTDB taxonomy): Bacteria > Bacillota > Clostridia > Oscillospirales > UBA644 > JAZQLP01. The sequence goes on along the minus strand of JAZQQT010000001.1, from coordinate 2,034 downwards.
AACACCGAGATATTTCTCAATGTTTTTATCTGAAATGGTTTCTTTTGGTGAATCCGGATTAAATGCCACATTTTTTGCAACTTTTCTCATAATAGTCGCAATACTGCGTTCAAGATTACGTACTCCGGCTTCTCTTGTGTAATTTTTAATAATTGAATCAATTGCTGAATCTTTAATCAATACGTTAGAAGATAATAGTCCATGTTTTCTTAATTGTTTTGCTATTAAATGCTTTTTTGCAATATGCATTTTTTCGTTGGCTGTATAAGATGGTATTTCTATTATATCCATTCTGTCAAGCAGCGGTTCCGGAATATTCTCACGCATATTGGCAGTTGCCACAAATAAAACATGGCTTAAATCAAATTCGAAATTTAAATAATGGTCTTTAAATGAAACGTTTTGTTCCGGGTCGAGAACTTCAAGTAATGCTGACGTCGGATCTCCTTTATAATCATTTCCGAGTTTATCAATTTCATCAAGTAAAATAACCGGATCCATCGTTTTTGCGTGAATAACAGCATCAATAATCTGTCCGGGCATTGATGCAATGTATGTCCTTCTATGACCTCTTATTTCACTTTCGTCTTTGATTCCTCCTAATGAAATTCGTCTGAAACTTCTGTTGCATGCGCGTGCTATAGATTCGGCTATAGATGTTTTTCCAACTCCCGGAGGCCCCACGAGACATATTATCTGGCTGTTGTTATTTTCTGTTATTTTTTTAACAGCAAGAAACTCCAATATACGTTCTTTTATCTTTTTAAGTCCGTAATGATCTTTTTCCAGTATTTTTTCGGCTTTAATCATATCAATCTCTCCCTGAGAAAATTGTCCCCAAGGCAAAGATAAAACAACGTCAAGATAAGAAGTGATTACCGTGAATTCCTGAGAAGCTTCCGGTAACGAGAATAATCTTGAAGCTTCGTCAAGTAAATCATCCTTAATATCTTTTGGTATACTAAGGTTTGTGATCGCGTCAAAATATTCATTTGAAATGTCATCTGCAGTATCATTTATCTCGGCTTTTAACTGTCTGATTTGTTCGCGAATATAATGTTCTCTTTGCTCTGTATATAATTGCTTTTTTACTTTGGCATTAATGCTTTGTTTGATTCGACATATTTCGGTTTCTTTTGAAAGAACTGACAGGAGAAAGTTTGCTCTGTCTTCAGCCTCTATGGCGTTAAGCAAGAAGAGTTTATCATTGGTTTCAAAAGGAGAAACTTGGGCTACATAGTCGCATAATGCGCCGATATTATTTATAAGATCGATTTGTTTTTTTGCTTTTTCATCAATAGAATCTTCATTTAATGAATATTCATTGAATAATGTAAGTATTTCTCTTTTGTATGCAATCGCAGAAGACGACAAATCTTCACAAAAAGGAGTTTCGTTTATTATTTCAACTTCTACATCCCGGAATCTTGCTTTTGAATTGCTTTGTGTTATTCTTTTTGCTCTGCAGAGACATTCAACGACAATATTGTTTGTCAGTTGTGATATTTTTGTATATTGTCTTATTGTAGCAATAACGCCAATATCAAATGGGGTATCTTCTGTTATTACAAAAATATATTTTGATTCGGAAGAAATTCTTTTAAGTGCTGATATTTCAGTATTATTCATTCCTACAATATTTATTACCATTGAGGGAAAAGGAACGATATTTTTCAATTCAACCATTTTTAAATTTAAAATTTTGAATTGATTGTTTAGACTTAATAAATTATCTGATAGTATATTGTTGTTTGAAGTATAATATTCCATGTGCGTGATATTCTTTCTTGATTTTTTTGCTTAATGATATATTTATAAAACTATTGAAATGCAGTTGGTGATTTATTCTTTAATATCTGTTTGTTTATGTGATTGCTGTTATATTAAGAAAGATTAATTTCGTTTTTGCGGAATTATTCTTTCATGGATTTTTTTGTACTGTTATCCGAGATTTTTCGTCATTCAAAAAATAAAGCGGTAGAATCGGTAAAAATCTGATGATGCAATTTGTTATATCTTTTAGAGAAACAGAGC